>JAZREZ010000058.1:0-5393 GCA_045661045.1 Clostridia bacterium | reverse complement strand
CAGAGATTGCAAACGGACACAACTCGGGAAGAAAAGTTTTTCTTTAGCAAAATAGCTTTTCGCATTGCGAAAAGCTACAATAATTGTCCATTTTCAATTTTCAATTTTCAATTAAAGAAGACCCTTGCGGGTCTTTTTTATTTCTTGATGTTTTCTACATAAAAGGTAACAAGTTCCTCTAAAATCTCGTCACGCTCAAGCTTTCTGATTAAGCTTCTTGCGCTGTTGTGAGATGTTATATAAGAGGGGTCGCCCGATAAAATATAGCCAACAATCTGGTTTATCGGATTGTAGCCCTTCTCCACAAGCGCATCGTGAACGCTTGTCAGAATTTCTGACGGCTTCATCGGCCGCTCTGTTATCGCATTAAACTTAACTGTATTTTGAAAATAATTTTTCTGTTCGTGGCTCACGCTACTCACCCTTTCTTTTTATCGAAGCTGTGCATTAAGCTTTGCTTCAAGCTCTTTTAAAATATTCTCTGTTATCGGGTTTACATCCTCGTCGGTAAGAGTTCTGTCTGCGCCTCTGAATGTAATAGAATACGCAACGCTCTTTTTGCCCTCGCCGAGCTGTGCTCCCTCGTAAATATCAAACAACTTGCAATCTTCTAAAATTTCCGTCTTTTGTCCCTTGATAATCTTTACAATATCGCCTACCTCTACCGACTTATCAACGATTACCGCAATATCACGGGTAACTGCAGGGAACTTCGGAAGTGCCTTATAATGTCTGTCGGCTGTTGCGTACTTTGAAACAACCTCAAAGCTGATGAATGCGGCATAAACCTCTGTGTCAATCTTGAAATTCTGGCACACAGACGGATGAATTTGTCCGACTACGCCCGCTTTTTCTCCCTTGATTGTAAGGGTTGCGCATCTTCCCGGATGGAATGTCGGGTTATCCGCACATCTTGCAAAATCAAAGTCGTATATTCCGCAACTCTCTAAAAGCTGTTCTGCATTTCCTTTAATGTCATAGAAATCGCCGCTTCCGTACATACCAAGCGCTATATCCTGCGTTTCAAGAGGCAGAATCTCATTTTCAACCGGCGTAAATATCTTACCGATTTCAAAGAGCATTGCCTCAGGATTTCTTCTTGCATAGTTAATCTTAAGTATCTTCATCATTGAAGATGCAAGGTCAGTTCTCATAACGCTGTTCTCTTCGCCCAGCGGATTTAAAATGCGAACAAAATTGTTGCGTGCATCTCCCTCGGGGATATTAACAAGCGCATTTTCCTTAGGGTCAATAAATGAATAGGTTACGATTTCATAAAATCCCGACTCTGAAAGTGTATTCTTGATTGTATCTTCAAGCTTTTGAAGTCTTGTCTTTCCGCCCGCTACAACCTCGCCCTTTGTCATAGTTACAGGGATTTTATCATAGCCGTAAATTCTTGCAATCTCTTCCGAAATATCTGCCATACCCTCAATATCGGCACGGAATGTAGGAACATAAACCTTATTATCCTCTACCTTAAAATCAAGCATACCAAGTATATCAATCATTTCTTTTTCGGAAATGTCCATACCCAAAAACTTGTTCATTTTTTCAGGCTCAAACGGAAGAACGGTCTGCTGTTTGGGTGTGGGGTAAACATCTATACATCCGCCTACTACCTCACCGGCGTTAAGCTCTGCCATAAGTTCGCACGCTCTGTTAATTGCCGGCATACAGTTTTCACTGTCTAAGCCTTTTTCAAAGAGTGCAGATGCATCAGTTCTCATGCCGAGCGCCTTTGCACCCTTGCGGACTGCCGCCGCATTAAATGTTGCAGACTCAAAGAGTACAGTTGTTGTGCTTTCAGTAACCTCTGAATTTGCACCGCCCATTACTCCCGCAACGCCGATTGCTCTGTTTGCATCAGAAATGACAATCATTGCATCATTGAGAGTTCTTGGCTGGTCATCAAGTGTTTCAAGAACTTCGTTTTCTTTTGCATTTCTTACGATAATTTTTTTGCCCTCAACATTGTCAAGGTCGTATGCATGCATAGGCTGACCATATTCAAGCATAATGTAGTTTGTGATGTCAACTACATTGTTGATAGCTCTTATACCGCACGCCTTTAATCTCTTCTGCATCCACTCGGGAGATGGTTCAATCTTTACATTTTTAACCACTCTGCCGACAAAGCGACTGCAAAGGTCAGCGTTTTCAATCTCAACGCTTGCATAAGAATTTGCATCCTCATTGTTTCCGTATTCCTTGATTTCGGGAATGCTGAAATCTCTGCCATATGTTGCCGCAGATTCTCTTGCAAGACCGATTATACTCATACAATCGGGACGGTTTGAGGTAATCTCAAACTCTGCAACAGACTCATCAAGGCCGAGAGTTTCTACTATATCCTGACCGATTTGTGTACCCTCGGGCAGAATAAGTATACCTGTTGCTCTTTCTTCCGAAATGCCAAGCTCGTCGGTTGAACACATCATACCAAAGCTTTCAACCCCGCGAAGCTTACCCTTGGTAATCTTAACCCCGCCGGGAAGAGTGCTCTTGTGCTTTGCAACCGGAACAATTGCTCCCTCAAAAACATTGGAAGCGCCCGTTACTATCTGGATAGGCTCATCCTCGCCAACATCTACCTGACAAACAACTAATTTATCAGCATCGGGATGACGCTCTACCTTTAATATTTTACCCGTAACGACATTTTTAAATTCGTCCTTGGGGCTGTCAATTCCCTCAACGATGGAACCTGACATTGTCATTTTATACATATAATCAGCATTTTCTATGCCGTCTGTATTCATATAATCCTTAAGCCACGATAATGGTAATTTCATTTTTTAGCCCCCCTTTAGAACTGGTCAAGAAAACGAACATCGTTTTCAAAGTACATACGCAAATCTTTAATGTCGTATCTGAACATTGTGATACGCTCAAGACCTATACCAAAGGCAAAGCCTGAATACACATCGGGATCAATGTTACAATTTTTAAGAACCTTGGGGTGCACCATACCGCAGCCTAAAATTTCAATCCAGCCCTCGCCCTTACAGATGTTACAGCCTTTTCCGCCACAGTTGAAGCAGGAAATATCAACCTCTGCACTCGGCTCTGTAAACGGGAAGTGATGCGGTCTGAAACGAAGTCTTGTATCCTCGCCGTAAAGCTTTTTAACGAAAACTTCAAGCGTTCCCTTAAGGTCTGCCATTGTGATGCCCTTGTCGATAACAAGTCCCTCTACCTGATGGAAAACAGGCGAATGAGTAGCATCAACTGCATCGCTTCTGTAAACTCTGCCCGGTGCAATGATGCGGATAGGAGGCTGAGTATTCTCCATAACACGAATCTGCATCGGCGATGTCTGTGTTCTTAAAACCACATTGTCATTTATATAGAATGTATCCTGAGTATCCCTTGCAGGGTGGTCTTTGGGGATGTTAAGCGCCTCAAAGTTATAATAGTCAAGCTCAACCTCGGGGCCGTCTGCAATAGAAAAGCCCATTCCCACAAATATATCCTTTAAATCATCAAGTACAGTTGTAAGAGGATGCTTCTTTCCCTTCTTCTGTTTGTTTCCGGGAATGGTTACATCTATCGTTTCTGCCAGAATTTTTGCCTGCTCTGCCTCTTTTAAAAGAGCATCCTTTTTGGTATCAATAGCGCAGGTAACAAAATCTCTTACCTCGTTGGCAAGCTGACCGATAACGGGTCTTTCCTCTGCAGAAAGTCCGCCCATACCCTTCATAACAGAAGTAAGCTCACCCTTTTTGCCGAGGAACTTAACTCTAAGTTCTTCCAAAGCATCAAGCGTGTTTGCGCCAAGAAGTGCCTCTTCTGCTGCTGATTTTATCTGATTTAATTTCTCTTTCATTGGTAAAATCATCCCTTAATTTTATAAATTTACTGATTATATTATAATAACACATATTTACTTGCTTTGCAAGCAAATAAATTGAAAATTGACAATTGAAAGTTGAAAATTAAGGAGATGTTTTGCAAAGCAAAACATAATTTTATCTGCTTTTGCGGAGCAAAAGCTACAATAATTTTCAATTTTACATTTTACATTTTCAATTATTTCTTTGCGTTTGCCTTTGCGCGAAGCTGATTATTGAGAATTTTTTTGCGAAGTCTTAAGCTTTGCGGCGTTACCTCTAAAAGCTCGTCCTCTTCTAAAAATTCAAGACTCGCCTCAAGACTCATAATCTGCGGCGGAATAAGACGAAGTGCCTCGTCGCTGCCCGATGCTCTTGTGTTGGTAAGCTGTTTCTTCTTGCAGACATTTACATTTATGTCCTCGCCCTTTGGCGAATATCCTACAATCATACCCTCGTATACGGCAGTTCCGGGTGTTATAAACATTGTGCCTCTGTCCTGAATTTTAAATATTCCGTAGCCCACTGCCTCGCCCGTTTCAAATGAAACGAGAGCACCCGAATGTCGCTTTGTTATCTCGCCTTTAAATGGCTGATAGCCGTCAAATACCGAATTCATAATTCCCTCGCCTCGGGTATCGGTTAAAAATTCGTTTCTGTAACCGAGCAAGCCTCTTGACGGGATAAGGTACTCAAGCTTCATTCTCTCTCCCTGAGGAGCCATTTGAACAAGCTCAGCTTTTCTCTCTCCCATTTTTTCCATAACCGCGCCCATTGAATTTTCGGGAACGTCGATGACCAGTTTTTCTATCGGTTCGCAATTAACTCCGTCAATTTCCTTAAAGAGAACTCTTGGGGTGCTGACTGAGAACTCGTAGCCCTCGCGGCGCATTGTTTCTATTAAGATGGAGATGTGCATTTCGCCTCTGCCGGCAACTTTGAAGCTGTCGGTGGTTTCGCCCTCTTCAACGCGGAGAGAAACGTCCTTGAGCATCTCTTTCATAAGCCTGTCGCGGAGCTGTCTTGATGTAACAAACTTACCCTCTCTGCCCGCGAAGGGACTGTCATTTACCGAGAAGGTCATCTCGATTGTCGGCTCGCTGATTTTGACAAACGGCAGCGGTTCAACCGCGTCAACAGCAGTAATAGTATCGCCGATTGTAATATCCGTAACACCTGAGAAGCAGACAATATCGCCGACCTTTGCTTCCGCAACCTGAGTCCTGCCCAGACCGTCAATCTGATAGATGTTGACAATCTTTGATTTATACGGAGCATGCTTCTCGTGGTAATCGGAAACCATAATTTCCTGATTCTGGCGGATTACGCCTCTCTCTATTCTGCCGATTGCAATTCTGCCGACATAGTCGTTATAATCTATTGAAGAAACAAGCATCTGAAGAGGAGCTGTATCGTCACCCTCCGGAGCGGGAATATAGTCTCTGATTGTCTCGAATAAGATTGTCAAATCCTTTCCCTCTTCATATTGAGAAAGTGACGCAGTTCCTGCCCTGCCTGAGCAGAAAATAATGGGACTCTCGAGCTGTTCGTCGTTTGCGT
>JAZREZ010000057.1:0-11752 GCA_045661045.1 Clostridia bacterium | reverse complement strand
TAAAAAGGTATATTATAAATGTAAAAACAAAACTAAGTATTGAAGATAAAAAATTATAAAAGGTCATAGTAAAACCTCCTTATTTTGCTATTATACCCCTTTTTTGATATATAGTCAAGCTGTAGGGAACGACCTATGTGTCGTTCCTAAAATAAATATGAAATATTTTTCTTGTAATTTTACATTAAGTGCGGTAAAATAAACTCATAAAGAAAGGAAGATGATTATGCTTAAAGGTATA
Organism: Clostridia bacterium; assembly: GCA_045661045.1. GTDB lineage: Bacteria > Bacillota > Clostridia > Monoglobales > Monoglobaceae > UMGS1820. The sequence continues at coordinate 11,511 of JAZREZ010000057.1, read as the reverse complement.
AACCCTATTTTAACACCCGATTTATTAAAAACATTGATGGAGATGGGCCACGGTGATGAAATCGTAATTTCTGATGGTAATTTCCCTGCAGCATCAGTTGCACAACGCCTTATTCGTCTTGACGGACTGAATGTTCCCGAAGTTTTAGACGCAATTCTTAGCGTTATGCCCCTTGATACATATGTGGAATCTCCCGTTGCACTTATGGAGCTTAGCGGAAACGACACTGAAACTCCGCCAATCTGGGAAACTTACAGCAAAATTATAGGGAAATACGAACCCGGTACAAAGATTGAAAATATTGAACGCTTTGACTACTATGAAAGAGCAAAGAAAGCTTATGCCGTAGTTTATACAACGGAATCGGCAATCTATGCAAATATTCTCCTCAAGAAAGGCGTAGTTAAATAAAAAAGACCCTTGCGGGTCTTTTTTTATTATGCCAATAACAAGGTATCGGGTCGGGTTCTTATTTGGGTTGTTTACCGATGTAGGCAAGGATACCGCCATCAACATAAAGAATGTGACCGTTTACTGCGTTTGAAGCATCAGATGCCAAGAATACTGCAGGGCCTGCCAATTCTTCGGGGTCGAGCCATCTGCCAGCCGGTGTTTTAGCGCAGATAAAGCTGTCAAACGGATGCTTTGAACCGTCTGCTTGAGGTGCGCGCAAAGGAGCAGTCTGCGGTGTTGCAATGTAGCCGGGACCGATGCCGTTACACTGAATGTTAAATTCGCCATACTCTGAGCAGATGTTTCTTGTAAGCATCTTAAGTCCGCCCTTTGCCGCCGCATAAGCTGAAACTGTTTCTCTGCCAAGCTCTGACATCATTGAACAGATGTTGATAATTTTACCGCCACCCTTTTTAATCATTGACGGAATAACCGCCTTTGCACAAATAAACGGAGCATTTAAGTCAACATCTATAACCTGTCTGAATTCTGCGGCACTCATTTCGTGCATAGGAATTCTCTTGATGATACCTGCGTTGTTAACCAAAATATCAATAACGCCAACAGTTTCTTCAATATCTTTTACCATAGCATCTACTGCCGCCTCGTCGGTTACATCACAAACATAACCTTTTGCATCAATGCCCTCTGCCTTGTAATTTTCCAAGCCTTTACTTAAAAATTCTTCATTGATGTCATTAAATACTATTTTAGCACCCGCATTTGCAAGTCCCTTTGCGATAGCAAAGCCGATGCCGTATGACGCACCTGTTACAAGTGCGATTTTTCCGTCAAGTCTGAACATATCAATTTCCTCCTATCTTAAATCCTTTGTTTCGATAAAGTCCATATCGGTAAATTCCTGATTTTCACCGCACATTGCCCAAATAAATGAATAAGCCTTTGTGCCGACACCTGAATGGATTGACCAGCTTGGTGAAATAACAGCCTCTTCGTTGTGCATAATGATGTGACGAGTTTCAGTAGGTTCGCCCATCATATGGAATACTGCATCATTTTCGCCCATATCAAGATAGAGATAAACTTCCATTCTTCTGTCGTGGGTGTGGCTTGGCATTGTGTTCCAGTTTGAACCCGGTTCAAGCTGAGTAAGTCCCATAGCAAGCTGACAAGACTGCATAACCTCAGGGTGAATGTACTGATTGATAACACGCTTGTTACAATCCTCTACGCTTCCGCAGGGAACTTTTTTAGCCTTTGTAATATCAATTTTAACAATTGGGTATTCCTTGTGTGCAGGACAAGATGATACATAGAACTTTGCAGGCTCTTCGGGGTTCACGCTCTTGAACGAAATTTCTTTGTTGCCCATACCTACATAGATACCATCTCTTGGATTCATTTCGTATTCGGTGCCGTCAATTGTAATAATACCCTTGCCGCCAATGTTGATACAACCCATCTCTCTTCTCTGTAAGAAATAGTCTGCCGCAAGTTCCTTGCCTGCCTCAAGCTTAAGCTCTGCAAAAACGGGCATAAAGCCTGCTGTGATAATTCTGTCGATATGGCTGTATACCATTCTTGAATTATCCTTTGTAAAGAGGTTTGCAATGTGGAATTCCTCTCTTAATCTGTCGGTGGTGTAATGCTTTACATCCTTTGAATTTGATGCGTTTCTTACTTCCATTTTTTCTATCTCCTTTTTAATATATTTACCTACAACCTCTATCTGCGAAAGAGCCGCCCACGAAAGCGGTTGAGCCGCCTGCTTAAAATCAAGCAGGTCGATAGTAGTTGTCTTTTTTGGCTTTTCTAAAACAAGCTCCTGTCCCTCTGCGGTCATTTCAAAGCTTGCCGACGCCTTTGTTCCGTCGGAAAAAGCAACATTTAACGATTTCCAGTATGTATCGTGGGGGAAATCCGCCCTTAAATAAAATATGATTTTTTCAATTTCAACCTCTGTGCCGAAATCAATGCTGTAAACCAAATCTTCTCTTGCGCCGCCTGCCCATGAATGATATGGATATTCACCGTGATTTAAATTATCACAAATTCCGTCAATGGCATTCTTTGGTTCAAATACGGTATCGCCTCGGGTAAAAAAGCTTGCCGATGCGTGCGGAAAAGCCTTTTTATTATCGAGAAAATCCACGCTGTTTAACGCAATGTTTCGTTTTTCAAAGCCGTCCTCAACCTCTTTGATGACGATTTTGTGTCCCTTTTTCTCCCACGATGCTCTGTCATAGGAACTTAGCCTTGACATAGGCAATTCATAAATAAATTCGCGGTCGGGTATGTATATAATTGATTGTGTCTGGGATTCGTCAAAGGATACCGAAATAAATTCTGTATTTGCCGAAATTTTTACTGTTTCGCCCTCTCTGTAATAATCATCATACAAAGTGTCAATATTTTCGCCGACAAATTCTGCTTTTATATCCTTGTTGATATCATATAGTGTGCATTTTATCATCATATCCCCTCCTATCACTAATAGAATAACACAGTAAAATTGCAAATTATTTGCAGTTTGTCTTTTAAATGTTGCATTTCTCACAAAAATATTATATAATAAACCAAGGGAGGTGAACATATGACTGTTTTATTCTCAAAATGCAGTGATGCAATTCAAAGAGCCAATTCATTAAAATCGTATGGCTTCTTTTATTCAGAAAACCATGATGCAAATGAAAACATCCATATTCACGAGTGTTGCGAAATTTTATTTTGCCTTTCAGGCGGAAAAACATTTTTCATAGATGAAAGAATTTATGATGTTGAGGCAGGCGACATCTTCGTTATAAACCAGTTTGAAGCCCACAAAATCACATCAGACCATAATTTAGAATTTAAAAGATATGTTATGCAGGTTCACCCATCTTTTTTGTATAATTCATCAAGCTCGGATACCGACCTTGCAAAATGCTTTAATCATCGAAGTAACAATTTTTCGCACAAATGCTCTCTTTCGGCTAAAGAAACAGAAAACTTAAAAGAACTCTTTGAAAAAATGCGAAACGACGCAGATTTCGGTGATGACATACTAAAAAATATAGGCGCAATTGAGCTTTTAACAATTGTAAATAACTATTTCTTTAAAAGTAACAGGCAGTATAGCTATAATTCGGATTATGAAAACAAAACGCTGGTTATGGCACTTAAATACATAAATGATAATTTTGACAAAAATTTGACTCTTGAGTCTATATCAAGGCACTGCTTTATATCGGTGAACGGTCTTTGCAATCTTTTTAAAACACATATAGGAACAACTGTAGCCAAGCACATTCAATCCAAAAGGATAACTGAAGCAAAAAAGCTTTTAAAGGCGGGCGAAAATGTTTCAATAACAGCAGAAAAATGTGGTTTTGCAGACTACACCAGCTTTATCAGAGCCTTTAAAAGAACTGTAGGTATCTCACCCGGAAAATACAAAAATCATTTGTTATAATAAAAAAGGTCCCGATTTTCGGGACCTTTAATTTTTACGGTTTAACTATAACCAAAAGCTTAACTGAACCATTTGTCATCTTAATAAATACTTCACTTGGTTCTGTATCTGCTGAATATGCAGTAACCATACTAAGTGCTGCATCATACGGATATTCTTTAACTTCAAGCTTTCCGTCAACAGTTTCGTACATCAGTACTTTAGCACTTGAGAATTTAGAGAATGCAAATGTGCGAGCCGCCGCAACATCTGTCGCTGTCATCTCAGTAGACTTTTTAGGTGCAATAGAAATCTGCTGACCCTCTATATCAACTGCTGCAACAGAACCTAATATTGCAGAATAATCTGAAACTCCTATGGTTCCAACTTCCTGATACGTATTGCTTCCGTCTGCATCATAAATCAGCTTATCTGCTTCAAGTTTAATGTGTCCATATCTGTCAAGTCCTGTTCTGAAGATGTCACCTGTTGTATAAGTCTCTAAAAGTGCAGACGATTCAACAGATACCCACTCGTCAGTTACCTTGCTTGCACTGCCCGTATAAGGAATTTTAAATGCTTCCATCATATATGCATTCTTATTGTTATCATTTATAGCTCCTGCTTTATTAACATATACATAAACAGGAGATAACTCATCTACCGGTTGTGCACTGCTTCCGCCATAGAGAAGAACTATCTTTGGCGCATTTGCAACAGATACATCATATACCTCAACTTTATATGTTCCGCCATTTCTGAATGCAGAAGATGCGGATTTCTTTGAATATTCCTTGTAATCAGTAAGTGACTCAGGAATAGAAATTACTGTCGCACCTGATACACCAACGGATACGCCGCTGCGGCTCAGGATTGAAGACGAACTTGTGTAAGTCAACTCATTGCCATCAGTTGCAACAACTGTACTAAGCTTCGTAAGCTTGTCTGATTTTACCTCTGCACCTGCTGAAATGGACTGTGCTACATAAATGTTATCAAAGCACTTTTTGCCGTTAACGGTCTTTGTGCTGTACTTAATAAGCTGCTGACACTTTGTAGCGCCGCTTATCTGAGTATCATCAAGCTTTGCTATAACATCCGATCCTGTTACATAAGGAGTTCCGTCTATTCTGGTATCCTCGCAAGTTGATACCATCTCTTCGGTTCCGCTTGCGGTGTAAATTCTGAATGTTGCTTCTCCGTCAAATGAATTGGGGTCCTGGCTATAACCCTGAATAAAACCATACTTGATATTTTCAGTTGTTGCGGTCTTTGTATAAGCGATAATATCGCCGTTTATATCAAGATAGAATGTTCCCGCATCTTCAACCTGAGGTTCTGTAAGAGTACCGCCTGTAAGCCATGGTGCTGCAGGTGATGCCTTATATTCCTTACCGCCGATTGTAAATTTGCCTCTGCCTGAGCGGGCGGTTACTGTGCCTGTAATCTTATCAGTTGTAACAACTGCCGTTTTTAAAACTGTGCCGCCGTTATCGTTTTTGCTTGTTGCATATAAAACAAGATTGTTAAGTGCGATTGAGCTGTATGCAACCTCAGCACCACTCTTGTTTACAATAGAAAGATTATCATCTGCTGTAGTGTTAAGTGTAAGCACCTTATTTGAGTGAGTCAATACATTATCAACAATCTGGTACTCAGATGCCGCCTTGCTTGAAACATAATAAGCCTCATAGCTCTTTATAACAACAACATCATAATCATTATCCTTATCAGAGTCGATGAACTTAATTTCGCCAAGCTTTGGAATCATTGCTTTTGTAAATCTGCTTGCACTCGCGGTTGCACCGTAAAGCTTTCCGTTATATATAACTGTGTTGTTTGTATCAAGAGTTATATACTTTTCTTTCTCGGCATTATCGTCCTCATAATAAGCAATACGATTATCCGTAGACTGTGATGCATCAAAATATCTTGCATTTATTGTAGTTACAAGGCTGTCATTTACTACACAGAACATAAGAGTACGAACACCTGAACCCTTGGTTGAATAATAGAAGTCTACGCCATAACCAAGATAATCTTTAAGTGTCTTATCCGTTGTGCTGTAGGTATGAGTTTCGTAAAGACCGCTTTCCTCTCTTGCGTAAATCTGGATTTCGTTGTCACGAAGATTTACATCAGGCGATGAAAGGCTTGTAACGCCGTCAGAAGAAATGATACCCTCTGCCTTTACATAACCTAAATAATCGCTGAGGATTGTTTTTTCGGTAAGCTTGTCGCTCTCAACAAGAGGAATTTCAAGTGCATCATAGAGAAGCTGTGCAATACAAGCTCTGCTTGCAGGAGTTTCAGCCTGTCCTAAAGAAGATGCATTCTCTGTAAGTCCTATCTGGTTAGCTCTTGTTATGTAGTCTGCATACCAAAGAGAACCGCTTGTGTCAACGCCGTTGCCGTAACCTAAAGTACAAACAATCATCTTGATTGCTTCTTCGTAAGCAACATTATTGTTAGGTCTAAATGTTGCATCCTCATAACCATTGATTACGCCCATACCATAAGCTGTGTTGATGCAGGGGATTGCCCAGTTAATGCTTGAATCATTGTCATCAACATCGGTAAAGGGAAGCTCTGCAGCAGAAGCGCTGCCTGCAGATGCAAGGTTAAGTGTTCTTATAAGCATAGCTGTAAACTCTGCTCTTGTTACATTATCAGAAGGCTTGAATGTGCCGTCAGGATAACCATTGATTACACCCATAAGATTAAGTGTAACGATAGCGTCTGCATATGTTTCATCACCTAATACATCCGAAAATGCAGTAGTTGATGTTTTGCCGTCTGCAAAAACAGCAACCGATGACAAAATCATCATAACAGAAATCATCATCGCTAAAATTCTTTTTGTAATTCTCATATTTATTACCTCCTTAAAATGAGTGATAATTTACAAAATCGTTCAGTTAATTGTATCATCTGTCGTCAAAAAAGTCAATATAATCGACCTTGTTAAATTGTTACATTTTTGTGACTTTTATCTTCTTTTCCTCATAAAAGCGTTTTTCTCGGCTTTTTTGTCCGTTTTCACATAGACAATACTCTGAGGACGATTTGCAACGGGAATTTCCTCGCCGTTTTCGTCTGTAATTTTTTCAATTGTCTGGGTGAAGAATGTTCCGTCGGGGCAGATAAACTCCACCTCGTCACCCTTGAAAAATCTGTTCTTTTGAACGATTTTAGCAATAGAATTTTCTTCGTCAAATTCTTCGACCACGCCGACCATATCATATTCACGGATATATGAACTGCTTGCATAATGCTGTTCGTTTGCGCCGGGTTTTCCGAAATAAAAACCTGTCGTATACGCTCTGTGGCTAACTTTTTTAAGCTCGTCAAGCCATTCGGGTTTAAACTGCCAGCCGTCAGGGTTTTCAAGATAGGAATCTATCGCTCTTCTGTATGCCGCAACAACCGTTGCCACATAAAATTCGGATTTGACTCTGCCTTCAATCTTAAAGCTTGAAAGTCCCGACTCCATAAGCTTGTCTATATGCTCAATCATACACAAATCCTTTGAATTATAGATGAAAGTTCCCCTTTCATTTTCAAATACCGGCATATATTCTCCCGGTCTTTGCTCCTCCATAAGAAAATACTTCCAACGACACGGATGAGCACACGCCCCCTGATTACTGTCCCTGCCCGACATATAGTTGCTGAGCAGACACCTGCCCGAATAGGATATACACATAGCACCGTGAACAAACGCTTCAAGCTCTAAATCGGGGCTTGTCCGTCTGCGGATTTCTGAAATCTCGTCAAGCGACATTTCACGGGCAAGGATTACCCTCTTTGCGCCCATTTTGTACCAGCTTTCAGCGCTTTTGTAGTTTACATTGTTTGCCTGAGTGCTTATGTGAATTTCAAGCTCGGGCGCTACCTCTTTTGTCACATTGAACATCCCGAGGTCCGAAAGTATTACCGCATCAACGCCAATGCCCTTGATTTCGTTTAAATATTTTGCATACTCGTCAATATCGCTGTTGTGCGGAATGATATTGGCAGTTAAATATACCTTTCTGTCCCGCTCCTTAGCGTATGCTATACCGCATTTAATATCTTCAACCGAGAAGTTTTCTGCCGCAACACGCAACGAAAATTCTTCACCGCCGATATAAACCGCATCTGCACCATAATTTATTGCCGCCTTAAGCTTTTCAAGACTGCCCGCAGGCGCAAGCAATTCAGGTTTTTTCATAATATCCACCCCATCTATAATAAAGCCGACGGCGCATTTAAGCCGTCGGCAAATTTTATTTCTTGTATTCTATGCCGACAAATTCGCAAACACCTCTTGCGATACCCTCTGCAAATTCTTTATGATGCTTTTCACTGGCTAAATATGCTGCATCGGAAGCATTGTCAATGAATGCCGTTTCCACAAGCACTGACGGCATCAAAGTATTGCGAAGAACTGCATATCTTGCAGATTTTACGCCTCTGTCATTAAGCCCTACCGCATCAACCAGCGCATCCTGAACAAATCCCGCAAGCACCTTGCCCGCACCCGAGCCTACACAATAGTAGGTTTCGGTACCCGAGCCTCCGCCGGCGTTACAATGAATTGAAACGAAAAGGTCAGCACCCGAACGGTTTGCAATCTCATATCTGCGCTTAAGACTCTCGGACACAGATTCTGTCGAAACATTTTCTTTAAGGGATTCTCTGGTCATAATAACCTGAAATCCGTTGGCAATAAGGCGTTCCTCAAGTTCTGCTGCGATATAATATGTAACATCCTGTTCACGCAGACCATTGCCCACCGCACCTGTATCAACAGTGCTATAGTTGTGCCCCGCATCAATTACGATTAACATTCCGTCAGACGAGCCTTTCGGAACATGAACATAACTGTTTTCTTTGTCTTCAGGCAGGACATAATTGTCGCCGTTTTCAGCCTCTTTCATATCTTCAGAGCTTCCGTAATACTGATAAAGGTCCTTTTCAGAGGTCGGCTCCCATATTTCTTCAACATAGCTGACAGTAGGCGTTTTTCCGTTTTCTCTGCCTGTGTTGCCGCCGCTTATATCAACCGGCTGACTCTCCTTGTCCGTGCCCTTTACAAGCATAGAATTATAGACAAGCTGTGCAACAAAAGCACGGCTCGCACTCTCGCCGATTTTAACCTCAACGCCGTCTAAAAGATTATTCTTTTTTGCAATATTTATGTAACCCGAATACCACTTGGGTCCCACCTTTGAAAGCGACTCATCACCAAGTCCCGATGCACAGACAACCATTTTAATTGCCTGCTCGCATGTTACATTGTCGCCCGGCGCAAAGCTTTCAGCATCCATACCATTTACATAGCCGTTTTCGTAGCAATATGAAATGTAGCACTCTGCCCAGTTACCGCTTTTTACATCCTTAAAAGGCAATTGGGTTGCCTTGTAATATGACTGATTGAAATTGTTTGCACGAGCAACAAAGGCACAGAACTCCGCACGGGTAGTCATATCGTTTGGCGAAAAAGCACCGTCACCTCTGCCCTGAATTACCCCCTCATTGCTTAGCTTGTCAACCGCCTTATAATAAGATGCGGTGATAGGAACATCCGAAAATTCCATAGCAAACGAGAGAGTCGGTATTATGATTAAAGCAAACGAGATTATCATACAGACAGCTGTTTTTATAATCCGTTTCTGCATTGGTCTCACCTCATAGTTTTGTTGTATCGCAAGCTGAAACTGCCCCACGATACCTATATAGTAGCATAGTTTGTCAAAAAAATCAAGCCGTTTAGTATTACAGTTATTTGACAATTTTTGTCTGTTGTGCTATACTTTTTCAGGAAATGAGGCATTTTTTATGAAACCAAGAGAAAATTGCTGTTGCTTTACCGGCCACAGAATTATTAAAAACGAACATATTGATTTTTTGCCCGATAAGCTTGATATGACTATACGAGAGCTTTTTAATCAGGGGGTTTGTGACTTTATTGCGGGCGGCGCACTCGGCTTTGACACAATAGCCGCAGAGGCGGTTCTCAGAATGCGCGAGCGAATTCCTGCACTTCGGCTTATTCTTGCTCTGCCTTGCAAAGAGCAGACAAACGGCTGGAAAAGCGCCGATAAGTTAAGGTATGAATATATTCTGTCGCAAGCCGATAAGATTATATATGTGTCACAAAATTACACTCCGCAATGTATGCACAAGCGAAATCGTTTTATGATTGATAACAGCTCACATTGTATTTTTTATATGACCCATCCGTCTGGCGGAACTGCTTATACAGTAAAATACGCCCTTGAAAACCATTTGAAAATGCACAATATAATAACAAAATCACGCCAGCGAAGTGGCGTTATTTTTTAATAATTAGGTGTATACGGGGCATCGTCCTTGCCCGTAATCACATCAAACCCATCTTGGTTGGTTATTTCGGTATCCTGTTTATAATCAATGTTATAAACAACAATTACAGCTGCAACATTTTCATCATCAACATCATAGACCGCAACAGGTGTTGTTGCCTCCAGCTCGCCAAGTCCGCCGCCGGTTTTCACCTTGGAGGTTGTGCTTGCGTATCGCGTATCACCAAGTCCCGATAAAGCCGTACTGCCTTTAATAAAGAAAACGAATGTGTTATCATTTATTTTATATGTTCTACCGCCTGCAGTAATTGTTTTTGCCGAACTGCTATACGAATTTTCCGTCTTTGAATATGCTACAAGGCAAGGTGCTCCATTTGCATCGTTACTAGTCGCAAAATAAACCTTGCTGATTTCGCCTGCGCTGTTTGCCTCGTATATTATAAGCTGATTGTTAAGTGCGCTTGCCAATGCTTCGTAACTTGTTTCAGCCTCAGCAGATACGTTTATCAGCTCAACATCTTCTGCAAGGTCCGTCTCACAAATCTCACCCGATTTATCAAGAATTCGAAGCTTAACGCCGACCGGTTCCCAACCATCATCCAGAACCATAGCTCCGAGAACATAGGCATATTTATTAGCTATTGTTATCTCAAACTCTTTTATATCTGCGCAGGGAGCATAATCATCGCCCCATACAAACACCTTGCCGTGAATGCCTGTTTTATCCTTTGGTACACTGCATTCTACAGAAAATGTATCGCTCAATCCTGCCCCGATAGTTTTAGTGTCTGCGATTTTAATATCAAGCAACTGATTTTGGCTGTTGTAAATTGCGACATAAGGCGCAATCGGTGTAGCAGAGCTAAAATTATTCGTTACACGAAATTCAACGTCGGCAGTTTCGTCCGTTGCAACGGCAGTAATCTGTCCAATTACCGCTTCTTGCGCAAAAGCCATACCGCTCAGCAAAACAATTATGCACACCAGAAATGCTGAAACTTTTTTCATAATATCTCTCCTTAAACTATTTGTGCACCAGATTGAATATCAGAAAGGGTGCTTGTAACTACTAAATCGCCCTCAAATTCTGCGGATAAAATCATTCCGTTTGATTCAAGTCCCATCATTTTTCTCGGCGGGAAGTTTGCAATAAACAACACATTCTTGCCGATTAAATCTTCGGGCTTATAATATTTTGCAATTCCCGACAAAATCTGACGGCGCTCTGAGCCGACTTCAAGCTCAAATCTCAATAATTTTGAGGATTTGGGAACAGGCTCGCAAACTACCACTTTGCCGACACGGATATCAAGCTTTTCAAAATCCTCAAAGCTGATA
>JAZREZ010000056.1:0-3217 GCA_045661045.1 Clostridia bacterium | reverse complement strand
GCAATTCCCGACAAAATCTGACGGCGCTCTGAGCCGACTTCAAGCTCAAATCTCAATAATTTTGAGGATTTGGGAACAGGCTCGCAAACTACCACTTTGCCGACACGGATATCAAGCTTTTCAAAATCCTCAAAGCTGATATTTTCTTTGTAGGGCGCAATCTTTATTTCAGGTTCCTGAACCAATTCTGCCTCAAGTTCAGCTAATTTTTTCTCTGCATCAAGGCGGGCAAACATAGGTACGGGGTCTGTAACCTTTGTTCCTGCCTGCGTTTTGCCAAATTCTGAAAGGCTCTCCCATGAAAGTTCTGTAATTCCCGTCTGGCTTGCAATTGCTGTCTGTGTATCGGGCATAAACGAACCCAAAAGTGATGCTATAAAGCGGATAGCTTCTATCAAGTTATACATAACCGTCTTAAGCTTTTCTCTGCCCGCATCGTCCTTTGCAAGAACCCAGGGCATAGTTTCGTCAATATATTTGTTCGCACGGTTAACGATTGTCCAGATGCAGTCCATAGCATCTGCAACCCTTAACTGTTCCATTTTTTCAGCAGTTTTCTTTGCTGACTCTAAGCAAACGCTTGCAAGATCTGCGTCAAAATCGGTTTTTTCTGAAACTGCGGGGATTTCGCCGTCAAAATACTTGTTAATCATAGAAACGGTACGGTTTACAAGGTTGCCAAGAGTATTTGCAAGGTCAGAGTTATATCTTGAAATCAGCGTTTCAAATGTGATGTTTCCGTCCTGCGCAAAAGGCATCTCGTGAAGCAGATAGTATCTTACCGCATCAACACCGAAGTTTCTAACCAAATCATCGGCATAGATTACATTACCGATAGATTTACTCATTTTATCCTCGCCGTTTAAAAGCCAGGGGTGACCGAACACCTGCTTTGGGAGCGGTTCGCCAAGCGCCATTAAGAATATCGGCCAGTAAATTGTATGAAATCTTAAAATATCCTTGCCGATAATATGCACATCAGCGGGCCAATACTTGTTGTAATTCTCGCTTTTTCCGTCGCAAGTGTAGCCAAGTGCTGTTATATAGTTGGTAAGAGCATCAAGCCACACATAGATAACATGCTTATCGTCAAAGTCTACGGGAATACCCCAGTCAAAGCTTGTTCTTGACACGCAAAGGTCCTGAAGTCCCGGCTTTAAGAAATTGTTTACCATTTCACGCTTTCTTGATTCGGGCTGGATAAACTCGGGATTTTCCTCGATATGCTTCATAAGGCGGTCTGCATATTTGCTCATTTTAAAGAAATATGCCTGCTCATTCTGCTTGTGAACCTCTCTGCCGCAATCGGGGCATTTGCCATCGACTAACTGTGTATCTGTCCAGAATGATTCACAAGGGGTACAATACCAACCCTCGTAAGAGCCAAGATAAATATCGCCTTGCTCGTAGAGCTTTTTGAATATCTTTTGCACTGTTTTTTCGTGATAATCGTCGGTTGTTCTGATGAATTTGTCATAGCTTGTATTCATCATATCCCATATATCTTTAATTTCGCCTGCAACGCCGTCTACATATTCTTTCGGTGTAATTCCTGCTTCTTCTGCAAGCTGCTGAATTTTCTGTCCGTGCTCGTCTGTGCCGGTACAGAAGAACACATCATAACCTAAATATCTCTTAAATCTTGCGATAGCGTCAGTTAAAACGATTTCGTAAGTGTTTCCGATGTGGGGTTTGCGTGATGTATATGCAATAGCGGTTGTTATATAAAATTTTTTGTTGTCCATTTTGCTTCCTCTTTTCTTTTTTGCTTTTCGCAAAGCGAAAAACAGCAATAATTTTCCATTTTCAATTTTCAATTTACATCATAGGGTATGCCAAAATGCTTATACGCAAGAGGCGTTACAACTCTGCCTCTTGGGGTTCGGCTTAAAAAGCCGATTTGCATAAGGTAAGGCTCATAAACATCTTCAATAGTATCACTTTCTTCGCCGATTGTTGCGGCTAAGGTTTCGAGTCCGACCGGTCCTCCGTTATATAAACGGATTACGGTCATAAGCATTCGTTTATCTATGGCATCAAGCCCTAAATCGTCAACCTCCATACGCGAAAGGGCAAGCTTTGAAATCGAAGCATCGATATTTCCGTCTGCCTGAATTTCCGCAAAGTCACGGACACGCTTTAAAAGTCGGTTTGCAATTCGGGGGGTTCCCCTTGAGCGAGATGCAATCTCGCCTGCGCCCTCTTTATCAATGCCGATTTTTAATATATCGGCACTGCGGGTTACGATTTCGGAAAGTTCTTGTTTATCATACAAATCAAGGCGCAAAATTACACCAAATCTGTCACGAAGCGGTGCGGTGAGCGCCCCCGCCTTAGTTGTTGCGCCAATCAGCGTAAAATGCGGCAAATCAAGACGAATTGAACGAGCAGATGGCCCTTTTCCGATGATGATGTCAAGGGCATAGTCCTCCATTGCGGGATAGAGGATTTCTTCTACGCTTCTGCTTAGTCTGTGAATTTCGTCTACAAACAATATGTCACCCTCGCCGAGATTGGTAAGGAGTGCCGCCAAATCGCCCTGCTTTTCGATAGCGGGTCCTGATGTAATGCGCAAATTTACGCCCATCTCATTGGCGATAATGCCCGCAAGGGTAGTTTTACCAAGTCCGGGAGGCCCATACAAGAGAGTATGGTCAAGGGAATCGCCACGCTTTTTGGCAGCATCAATGTAGACCTTAAGGTTTTCCTTGACTTTGGTCTGCCCGATATACTCGGAAAGCTTTTTGGGACGAAGACTATATTCAATTTCGTTGTCACCTTTAACCTCGGAGGTGGTGACAATTCTGTTTTCGTTATCAAACTCCATTTTATCAGTTCCTTACATTAAACGCTTTAATGCGTATTTTATCATATCTTCAACTGTGCCGCTTGCGCCTGATAATGCACGCTCTGCCTCTGCCTTGCTATATCCTAAAACAACGAGAGCAGAAACCGCCTCGTTATCGGCATCGGTTTCGGAGGCAAACACCTCTTCTGCGGAAATATTATCAAGTTCTACTCCTTTAAATTTATCTTTAAGCTCTAAAATTATACGCTGTGCACCTTTCGGACCAAGTCCGGGGGTGTGGCTTGATAAATACTTTGCGTCATTTGTTACCACACACAGAGCAAACTTTGAGGTAGAGATGTTTGAAAGGAGTGCGGCGGCGGTTTTTGCACCAACGCCTGACACGCCGAGTATCATTTCAAAGGTTGT
>JAZREZ010000055.1:0-25956 GCA_045661045.1 Clostridia bacterium | reverse complement strand
ATTGAACCGCCAACTATCGGCAAATCTGCATTTGAACCCATAAAATAATGAGGATATTTCTCAACAAAGCCAAGTAAATTTTCAAATGTTCGTCTTGTAATCGCCATAGGTCTGTGCTCACCGCAGAGCAATATACAATGCTCGTTATAATATCCATATGGCGAATATTGCAGATACCAATCCTCGCCGCTTAATTTAACAGGGACAATTCGGTGATTGCTTCTTGGCGGATGGTTGCCGCCTCCCTCATAACCCACATTTTCCTTACAGAGAAGGCATTTTGGATATCCCGTCTGCTTTTGCTCCTTTGCTTTTGCAATATCCCTGGGGTCCTTTTCGGGCTTTGATAAATTGATTGTTATATCAAGGTGTCCATATTTTTCACTTTTTGACTGCCATACAATATTTTTATTTATTCGCTGAGTCATAATATAATTGTTATCCTTTGACAGCTTATAAAAATAGTCTGTCGCCGTTTTGGGATTTTCATCATATTTTTCTTTAAATTTGCTGTTGAAAACAGAGGGCATAGGCGTCATTATATCCATAATATCAGCCGACATTATATCCCTTTCGGTTATTGTATCAATAAGCTTTCCGTTTTTTACTGCAGCATCAAGCAGAGGCTTTAATATATTTTCTATGTTGTCATCTGCCTCTGTTTCGCAATACTCAAAAACATCCTCGCCTATTATATTAAGTATTCTGTTACCCGCATATATTATATCCGCCGTATCAATCATACCACTTTTAAGTCCATAGTTTAATAACTGAGATATTTCTCTGTTCATTTCATTCTCCTTTAAAGCATAAAATATTTTGAATAAAACTGCCGAGCGCTCTCAGGAACACTCGGCAGAACTTTAACTTAATTTAACGGATTTCCGTCTTTGTCAAACAAAGGAAGAGGCTCTAAATAAATTATATCCTCTCTGCCTATAGCATCACCCTCTGCAAGAACCGCCATCTTGCCAACAAGTATTCCGCCCACCTCTTTGATAAGAGTTTCAAGCGCAATAAGCGACTCGCCCGTGCTGATAACATCGTCTACTATCAGAACTCTCTTGTCTTTCATAGCGAGTCTGTCACTCTCTCCAAGACACAGAGTCTGCTTGTTTGCAGTGGTGATAGAGTCAACCTGTGTTGTATAAACATTCTGCATATACAATTTCGGGCCTTTTCTTGCTACGATATAATTATTCTCGCCGTGCTGGCGTGCCATTTCGTAAAGCAATGGAATACCCTTTGACTCTGCGGTAATCATTATATCGTGCTCAGGAGCTACCTTTAAAAGCTCACTTGCACAAGCCTTTGTAATCTCTACATCGCCAAACATTACAAATGCTGCAATGTATAAATCCTCATTTATCGGGCAGAGTGGCAAATCCCTCTCAACACCCGCAATTTTCATAGTATATGCCTTGTTCATTTGAAACACACCTCTTTTATGCTACGCCCATAACCTTTAATACAATATAGATTGCGAAAAGTGCAACTGAAATCCACATTACACCGCTGATATCTTTAGCTTTGCCTATAACAATCTTTAATATTACCCAAGCAAGAATACCAAACATAATTCCATTTGCGATAGAATATGTAAGCGGCATCATAACGATTGCAAGGAACGCACCGATTACATCTGCTGCATCGCCTTCAAAATCAACATTCTTAATTGCTGAAAGCATAAGCAAACCAACATAAAGCATAGCAGGTGTTGTAGCAAATCCGGGGATTGCAAGGAATATAGGCGCAAATACGATTGCGATCAAGAACATAACTGCAGTAGTTACGGCAGTTAAACCTGTTTTTCCGCCTGCAGCAACGCCGGCACTTGATTCAACATAGCTTGTAACGGTTGATGTACCAAGACAAGCACCAACTACTGTACCTACAGCGTCAGCCATCAATGCGCCGCCTGCCTTTGGAAGATTACCATTTTCGTCAAGTAAATCGCCCTTCTGAGCAACACCGATAAGTGTACCTACGGTATCAAAAATATCTGTATAAAGGAATGTAAATACTACAATTGCAAAAGGTGCAAGATTCTTAGCGATAAAGCCAAAATCAAATTTGAAGAGTGCAGGAGCTGCAAAGTTTGCCTTTATAGCTTCCCATGAAAGATTTGGGATTACTGAGTAAACACCATTTTCAACATCTACAACATACCAGCCGATAAGCTCTGCAATTATACCAAGTACCCATGTAATAATGATACCCAAAAGAATACCGCCGGGAACCTTGAAATACTGGAGTGCACCGATTACCAAAAGACCAACAAGTGCAAGAACAACCTGTGGGGCAGCAATATTACCAAGTGCAACTGTTGTAGCAGGGTCAGAAACAACGATACCTGCATTGATAAGTGCGATTATGGCAATAAATAAACCGATACCTGCGGTAATACCAAACTTTAAGTTTGCAGGAATTTTGTTAACGAGTGCTTCTCTGAATTTAAAAATTGAAAGAATCATAAAGATAATACCTTCAATCAAAATTGCAGTAAGTGCAACTTCGTAAGAATATCCCATCGCTCCGCATACTGTGAATGCAAAGAATGCGTTAAGTCCCATACCTGACGCAAGCGCTACCGGATAGTTAGCGAAAAATGCCATACAAAGTGTAGCAATAGCAGCAGAAATAGCTGTTGCCATAAATACACCTGCAGGTGTTGCGCCCGGAATGTTACCGAGATAACCGGGGTTTACTGCAAGGATATAAGACATTGCCAAGAATGTGGTAATACCCGCAATAATTTCGGTTTTTACATTTGTTCCGCGTTCTTTTAACTTAAAAAGTTTTTCCATCATACTTCCTCCAAAGTATATTATATATTTTTATTATTTTTTTTAAAATATAGTGTTATGAAAAAACATATCGGCTACTATAATTATACCATATCAAAAAAAGTATGCAAGAAAAATTTTCCCTGCATACCTTAAAATTATGTTACAAAGTTATTTTGCCTTTTGGCTGTCCTCGTGTCTTATCTGCGCACGCTTGATTTTTCCGCCCAAGGTCTTGGGAAGCTCGTCAACGAATTCGACAACTCTTGGATATTTATATGGCGCAGTCGCGTGCTTTACATGGTTTTGAATATCTTTGATAAGCTCATCAGATGGCTCAAAACCTCTCTTTAAAACGATTGTCGCCTTAACAACCTGACCTCTTATAGGGTCGGGAGCGCCCGTGATTGCACACTCTAAACAAGCGGGATGCGTAAGAACTGCGCTTTCAACCTCAAACGGTCCGATACGATAGCCCGAGCATTTGATAACATCGTCATCTCTGCCCACGAACCAATAATATCCGTCACTGTCACGCCACGCAACATCGCCCGTATCGTACCACTCACCGCCGATTGCAGCCTTTGTACGCTCTTCATCTTTGTAGTAACCGCACATAAGTCCGGGCGGCATATTGTCTTTAACACCAAATATAACTAGTTTACCCTCTTCACCATCGTCACAGAGTCTGCCATCTGCATCAATAAGTCTTATGTCATAAAGAGGCGACGGCTTGCCCATTGCGCCGATTTTAGGCTCGAACCATTCAAAGTTCGCAAGAAGTACGGTGGTTTCGGTCTGTCCGAAGCCCTCGTAAATCTTAAGTCCAGTTTTTTCAAGCCAACGGTTGTAAACTTCGGGGTTTAACGGCTCGCCCGCTGTGCAACAATGCTTGATGCAGGACAAATCGAATTTTGACAAATCCTCCTGCAACATAAATCTGAACATTGTAGGCGGAGCACAGAATGTTGTTACCTGATATTTTTCAATTACCTCAAGCAGCTTAAGAGGAATAAACTTGTCCATATCATAAGTAAAAATCGTCGCACCGCACACCCACTGACCATAAATTTTACCCCAGCCGAACTTTGCCCAGCCCGAGTCAGACACAGTCATATGAAGCTTGTTCTCCTGAACCTTATGCCAATATTTTGCAGTAGTTATATGCCCCAACGGATACGAACAAGCGTGCTGAACCATTTTAGGCATACCTGTAGTTCCCGATGTGAAATACACAAGCATAATATCACTTGATTTTGTTGCGTTATCACCCGTCGGTCTTTCAAAAACATCCGAAAAAGGCTCTATTGCATCGTGGTAATTTATCCAACCCTCACGGTTGCCGTTTGCTAAAATTTTGTATTCAAGTGTTTCGCACTTATCCATTGAATTATCCACTTGCTCTACAACAAAGTCATCATCTATGCAGATAATCGCCTTAACCTTTGCGGCATTTGCACGATATACAATATCCTTGGTTGTAAGCTGAAGTGAACCGGGTATTAAAATTGCACCCAACTTATGAAGTGCAGTTGCACAAATCCAGTATTCATAGCGGCGACGCAAAATCATAAGCACTACATCGCCCTTTTTTATACCTATTGAGCTTAAGTAGTTTGCCGTCTTGTTGGACAATTTTTTAATGTCGCTGAAGGTAAACTTCTTTTCCTCGCCGTTGTCATCGCACCACACAAGCGCCATCTTTTCGGGGTCTTCATCTGCCCAGCCGTCTACTATATCAAATCCCATATTGAAATATTCGGGAATATCTACTTTATAATTCTGTTTAAAATCCTCGTATGAGTCAAATTCTGTTCTGGGCAGAAATTTCTCAAGTACCATTTAAATCTCTCCTACTCTGCGATTACAGTTAAAAATTTTGCAGTTTTTTCATCGGCACACTGCTGTCCGTGCTTATGTGTTGCATCAAAATAAACCGAATCGCCTTGCTCTAATATAAAATGCTTGTC
Source organism: Clostridia bacterium (assembly GCA_045661045.1). Classification (GTDB taxonomy): domain Bacteria; phylum Bacillota; class Clostridia; order Monoglobales; family Monoglobaceae; genus UMGS1820. The sequence goes on along the minus strand of JAZREZ010000055.1, from coordinate 21,200 downwards.
ATCAAACATAAAGTCAATCTTGCCCTCTAACACATAGTTAAACTCCTGCCCCTTATGCGAAACAAGCTTCGGAGCATCGTCACCCGGATTTAATGTAACCAGAAGCGGCTGCATAACCTTCTGGCTGAATCTGTTTGCCAGATCCTGAAGATTATAACCGGTGTAACGGCTTGTACCCTTGCCCTGTCCTGCCTTTACTATGTCATAGGTTTTAATCTTTGCCGAAACACCCGTAAGTATCTCGGTAAAATCAACCCCACACTTTTTGGCAATCTCAAAGACAACGCTGACCGGAATTGTATCGCCGTTTTCTTCATAGCCCTTATATACATCAACATCTATTGAAAGTTCTTTTGCAAATTCTTCTGCGGTGTATCCGCAAGCATCACGAAGTTCAATTATTCTTGCGATAATCTCGTTTACTTCACCCATTAGTTATTGCACCTCTCTTATATCAAATGAATTTCTGATAAGGTCACGAAATGCCTCTGTATCCGCAACTGTGCCGTCGGCTAAAAGCTGAGCGCCCACATTTCCGAGTGCAGTTGCTTCGATAGGACCTGCATAAACTGCCTTGCCCGTTACCTTTGCAGTAAGCTCGTTAAGGTATCCGTCCTGACATCCGCCACCTACTATTCTGATTGAATCATACTTTTCGCCCGTAATCTCTTCAAGTGCTTTAACCGATTCATCATAACACTTTGCAAGGCTGATATATACGCTCTGCATAAGCTCGCCGATAGTTTCGGGCACCTGTTGATTTGTCTCGTTTAAGTATCCCTTTATTGTATCAATCATACTTTTGGGAGCTAAAAATCTCTGGTCATTTACATTAAATTCGGATTTGAAATCCTGTACATTTCTTGCCAAATCCGCAAGGTCACCAAATGAATATTCATCCTTTAACTCTCTTTTAATGGATTGGATTATCCAAAGTCCCATAATATTCTTTAAAAATCTGATGCTGCCCTCAGCACCGCCCTCGTTGCTGTAGCCGCCCATATCTGCTTCCTTTGAGCAGATAGCATCTGCGCTTTCAATACCCATAAGCGACCATGTGCCCGAACTTATGTAAGCACTGCTTCCCTGCATCGGCACAGACAAAACTGCACTTGCAGTATCGTGAGTTCCCGGAAGAACCACATCACAATCAAAGCCAACCTCTGCCGCAATTTCGGGTGTGAAGTTGCCCACCTTTGTGCCCGGCATATAAAGCTTTGTGAAAATCTTTTCGGGAAATCCCATAGCCTTTACTATGTCCATATCCCAATCACGCTTTTGAGCATCCAAAAGTCCCGATGTACTTGCATCGGTATATTCATTCATTTTAACGCCTGTCAATATAAAATTAAAATAACATGGCAGCATAAGCAGACTTTCTGCACTCTCTAAATCGTTTGTCTGCTCCTTTATTGCCATAAGCTGAAAAATCGTATTAAATGGCTGTTCCTTTATTCCTGTGCGTGAATAAAGCTCATCCTTTGACATTATGCTGTAAACCTTTTCAGGCATACCGTCGGTTCTTGAATCACGATATGCTATCGTATCGCCCAAAACCTTATCCTCTTTGTCAAGAAGCACAAAGTCAACGCCCCAAGTATCAATTCCCATACTTGACGGAATTTTGCCTATCTCTTTACACTTTTTAAGTCCTGCCTTGATTTCTTCAATAATTCTTTTAACATCCCAGCAAAGATGTCCGTCCCTTTCGGTAAGGTAATCACGAAATCTGTAAACCTCTTCAAGAACGATTTTTCCGTTTTCAATATGTGCAAGTATGTGTCTGCCGCTTGATGCGCCCATATCTATTGCAAGATAATATTTCATTTAAGCTTCCTCCAAAATTATAAATCTACTATATATTAACATTATTTTTCGAAAATGTAAAGAGTATTATTTCCATACATTTATGCGATTTGCCTCAGGCAAATACATTCCGTCGCCTTTTTCTATGTTATAAAATTGCAAAAACTCTTCAAAGTTTGATAAAACACGATTAACTCGCACCTTTGCGGGCGAATGCTCGTCGTTTTCAAGCATCATTTCTGCATAAAAGCTCTGCCTTTTACTTCGACGGCACTTTGCGTAATTTTCAAACAATATATCAAGCTTTTGATTATCTGCCAGCCTTAAAACACAGGACATTGCCGCAATGTCTGCAAGATTTTCGTTAAGGGTAAGCTCGCCGTCAATGTTGCCCGCCTCTGTTTTAACCGAGCTGTATTCGTCACTTATTTTGTTGCAGAGTGCATCAAACGCCTTGTAATCTTCATCGCCCCACCAATTTTTGAGATTTCCTTTTTCGTCAAAGCGGGCGCCGACTAAGTCAAAGGCGTGACTTATTTCGTGCGCAATCACCACGCCTATACCGCCTAAATTCTCTTCGTATTCTGCTTTTTCATCAAAGAACGGCGCTTGCAAAATTCCTGCCGGAACTACTATGCAGTTAGAAAGCGGGTTATAGCTTGCATTAACCGTCTGCGGATACACCGACCAGCCGTTATCCTCTGCCTTGCCGCCCGATTTCATAACTTTTACGCATTTGTTGTGATAATACTCATTATACTTGAGTATATATTCGGGAAGACTGCCGCCCTCTTCGATTGGGCGTATTATAAAGTCATCGTTTTTGTAGGTTGCAAGATTATCAGGATACGCCACATTTATCTTCATATTTTCAAGCTTTTTGATGGCGTTTTCACGGGTTTGAGGTGCCATTCTTTCGCAATTGCGCAAAAGCTCCTCATATTCCTTTATGATGCTTTGGGTAAGCTCTTTCACCGTGTCCTTTGACCGCTCGAGAAAATATTCTTCGATATAAAGTGCACCAAGCTCAAAGCCGAGCATAGACTCTACAATATCTTTGGAAAGGTCAGCGGGAATAAGGTTTGCTATCATTCCGCTTGTATTATTTTCGTACTGACGGCAGGCATTAAATGTATCGGTTGTAAGATAAATCGCCATATAATCAAGCAATGCCGCTTTAAAATACGACTTTAATTTGCCGATATTTTCCGCTTTCACAAGGCTGTCCGCTTTTTTTAGTGCCTCGCTGTCAAAGACCGCAACTTCATTAAGTGAATATCCGCAGTCTGTAAGATATTTTGATATATCGATGTTTTTAAGTTGCTTTTTTAAATCCCTGATTTTATAAATTTCGCTCTCTTGTTTTTTAATCCCCGAAAGCACGGATGCAACCTCATACGCATCATTTGCGCAAGCTTCGGGATTTTTTTCGCCGCTTATCTCAAAAAGGCGTGCCATATACTGCTTGTAGTGTATTTCATCTTTTTCAGGCACACTGTACGGCAGAGATATTGCAAGCAAATAACTTTGAGAATCGTACATATTTTTCTCAAGCACAAGCGGCAAAAGTGTGCCTATGCCGAGTCTTTCAATTTTTGCCGCACAGGATATAAGCTCTTTTGTGTTTTTTATACCATCGATTAAGTCATATATATCCTTAATCGGTGAAAGCCCAATTTTATCACGATGGCTCTGGTTGGTAGCCGCCGCATAGACATTGATAATCTTTTTCTCGTTGGAATTTTCGTCAAAGGCTTCACCGTTTCCGTAATATCGGCGATAAAGCGAGTATATAATATCGTTTAAATTGTTGTCTGAAAGCTCTGACATTCTTATAAGCTCGGATTTTTCAAGAGCGCCATCCAAATCGGTTCTGCTGAGCCAATCCGAATTTACATAATTATAAAAATCACCTGCCGCACCCGTGTATCTTACGATACGCTCGCATAAAATCTGCACCTGAGAAAGTGTCAGCTTATCCGCACTTCCCAAGCTTCCGTCGCCGTAGCCTTTGACAATTCCCGCTCCTATAAGTCGGGATATATCTTTTTTCGCCCATGCGGGAACATCCGAAAATTTAGTGTCATAAACATTGGGAAGCTCGGTTCGGCTGAGTGCCCGTCCCAGAATGACAAGTCCTTCAATTCGGGTTATGCTTCCCTGAGGCTTTAAGGTTTTATCCTCGTAACCGCCGATTAAGCCCGAATACACCGCCGCAGACATTTCGTCGATATAGCTGTAAGAAATTTTAGTCTTGTCCGAAAACTTATCAAGAACAGATGCGTCGATATTGAATTTGTCAATATTAAGCGCCTTTACAAACTGCGCTATCGCCTGCTCACGAGTGGCATAATCATATCTATTTTCAGCGCCTTCAGGCACAGTAAATTTCTGAGCATAAGAAGAAACTGACGCACTGAAAAATACCATTATACATAAGAAAACGGCAAAAAATTTTTTCATACTCATCAGCTCCTTTTAATGCACAAAGTGCAATTTATGAAATCTTTGGATTTCAATTCATACCGCAATTCAAACTCATTATACCACTTTTTGCCTCATTGCGCAAGGGGAATTTGCCCCTTGCGCCTATCCGTTGAAATAGTGGTCAAACAATAATTCCCAGGTGTCAAAGTCTACCTCGCCCGTTCGTGGCAGACTGAAATATTCCTGCGCTAAAAGCACCGCTTCGGTGGTCTCGGGACCGAAAACTCCGTCGGGCGTAATGAGCGGTAAAACCTTGTGTGTTTCTCGTAATTTTCGCAGAGCGGTCTGCACCTCAAACACATTCTGGGCGTTGTCATATACCGATGTCCTCATATTATCACCTGCCCTCTGTAAGAGTATAGCCGGGATTTTGACCAAAGGATTTCTGCTCGCCCGCCCTTAAACTCTGATATGTTGATACGATGCTGTTCCACACCAAAAGATTCACATAGCCACGCTCGGGTAAACCAAACTCCCGCTCATACGCTAAAACCGCTTGCTGAGTCGCCTCGTCAAAATTCCCCGTGACTGAAACGGTCGGTATTTCAGTATAAGTCTGAGCAATAAAATTAAGGTATTCCTGAATTAACGATACATCTGCCCCGCTGTCACCCAGAAATAATATATCACCCGGATACGGAGCAGAATCGCCCGCCCGATAGTCTTCGGGCAGAGCATTGTATTTCGTTATATACGAAGAATATATAGCATTCCATGTGGTTTCATCAACCACCCCTGTCTGCGCAAGCCCTACCGATTGCTGAAACGCCCTTACGGCATTTTGCGTTGCCTCGTCATATTCTGCAGTGGGCGTAATACTTGGGATAACATCATTAAACTCTGCAATAAAGTTAATATAATACTGCAAAATTCTTACCTCGTTGCCACTGTCGCCTAATGACAACTGTCTTTTAAACTGCTGATTTAAGGCAGATATTGAAACCTTTTCGGCATCAAGCTCTGCAAGCCGTCTTACGCCGTTAAAGATAAAAATAATTTTATACCATGTTGCTTTGCCTACAACGCCGTCAACCGTCAGGTTAAAAATCTCCTGAAATTTTTTGACCGCATTCTCTGTTATTACATCGAAAATTCCGTCGGGGTACGGGATTTTCGGGATTGCGGGATAGTTATTTGAAATTCGGTTAAGTGAGAGCTGAACTCTTTTTACATCATCTCCGGTTGAACCTATACGAAGCGGAGTCCCAGGATAGCTCTCGCCCGCATCGTCAACGGGAGCATTTTCCACAAGCGAAATATCTCCATAATAGCTTGAAAGTATGCGATACGGAGTGTAACCCTCCTCTGCAAGAGGAACTGTCCCCCATTGCGAGAGTCCGCCCGGACAGCTGGAAGTTGTTCCGCTGCAGTACCTTGCAAACAAGGGCGCAATACTGTCGGGTTTTGTGATATAATCGTTGAAAAGCTCGTCAACTATACGGCTTACATTTTCAAAAATATCTCTGCCCTGAACATACGCCTGGTCAAAGCGGGTATCGTTTGTTATATCAAAGTTATAGCCCTTTGACCGATACTGCTCTGTAAATATACGATTTAAAGCATATGTAACCTGAGCATACACATTTGCGCGTATCGCGTTTTCGGGCCAGGTGGGATATATTTCGCTTGATGCCACATTTTTTATATACTGAACAAATGGTACGGTCACATTCTGCGCAGTTGTATCGGTGGGAGCACCCAGATGAACAACTATATTTTCAGGGATAGTAAATACAATCGGAGATTCAGGCATTTTGCTCTCCCTCCCCTATGTTTTCGAGCTGATTTTTATCTTCAAAAGGCCCCTGAACCGCAGGACGCTCGTCTATTATTTTATCGGTTGCAAGAGCATTTTCAGAAAGTGCCTCCATAGATACCGGTTGTATAGATTCAATTCCGTCAAACACCGGAACATTTAAAAATTCTTCTGTGTAATAGCCGGGATATTCCACCTTAATATTGTATGTACTGTACGGCTTTACATCCCCGGGCTGCAACGAAAGCCTTGCAGACGGTGCGGGTAAATCTACGCTCGGGGTTCTGCCGCTGTTGTCGGTGGAAAGATTAGTTATTAAGTTTTTGTTGCGGTCGGTTATGCTGACCGTTGCATTTTGTATGGGAACAGCGCCGTTTGCAAGAAAAACCTGAACGATAAGCCTGCCCACCCCGGAAAGCTCATCCGTATAATTGCTTTTGTCTGGCATATGGTATCAACCTCCTACTTATAATCTATATGCCAAAAAATATTCATTGTGCATACGACTATTGACAAAAACGCTTAAATGGCTTATTATATGTTAGGAAATGCCGCTTTAGTTAAATGGATATAACAAGCCCCTCCTAAGGGCTAGTTGAGGGTTCGATTCCCCCAAGCGGTGCCAGAAAAAAGACATCCTCGGATGTCTTTTTTCAGTTATATTTGCCTTGCGGCAAGTTATATTGCTTCGCAGTTATATTCGGCTTGCCCCGAGTGATATTGTGCTTCGCACAGTTAAAGGCAAATATAATATAACTGCAAACAAAGTTTGCAATAACACTTTTGATTTATCAAAAATATCACTCCATCGAAGATGGAATATCACTATTCGTTTGGCACGTTATGACACTCCATTTTGCTGTATCATAAAAATAAAAAAGCAAAAGGAGAGTTTAATATGCCAAAAGAAAATAAAAAAAAGATTATTGACGGACAAAATCGTTGCAGAAGATGCGACAGACCGCTCAGCAACCCAAATGATATCTACGGTTGGCGTTGTGCACAAATTGTGGGTCTTAATAAGTATAACGAGATAGCGAATATGCTTGACGAAAATTCTTTAAATGTGTATAATACTTATGTATCGACCTATCTTTCAGAAGACGATAAAGCATTTGCTGATAATAGTAGCAAAATTCAAAAAGTCGCTTGGACGGATTCTGTAAAAGAAGGTGCCGAGTGGATAGGGGATAAGTTATATGATGCATGGAATTGGGGAGAAGATAATATCTGGAAAGGAATTGCCGCCGGTATGAAAGCAGTCGGTTATGAGTTAACAGCTGATTTACTTTCGTTAGCTGCAAGTGGCAGCGGAAATATTTGCGAAAAAACCTCCGGAAGCTATGCATCCGACTTGCTTAAGAATGACAAGGGCATATCGCAAAAAGTAAATGATATTATATGGGAAAGAGGGACAAGTCAAAGGAAGAGTTACATAAGCACAGAACCGATTTCTTATAAGATTCCACTTGGAAATGGAGATTTGGGGGCAGCAAATGATATTGCGTACTTTGACACAAAATGGGGACTGTTGGATAGCGTAGATGTCAAGATTAAGTTTAGTGATTTTTATTAAAGAGGTGACTTTAGTTGAGGAAAAGCCTTACACTAATATTTTTAGTTTTATTATGGATATCAATTTCGTCTTCCTGCAGTAATATTGATGATGGCGGATGGAAGGACACGCATAAAATTTACGAAAATACTGATTATGAAATATTAAATCATTCCAGAGATGGTAAAATCATAAGAGGAATAAATAACAGAAAATATAACCAATGTATTGTAGACGAAATACTTGCAATGGAAGAAACAGACGAAATGGTATATGTTTATGGAGAGTTTACCAAGCACCCAACCTATGCTGTTATAGATATTGTAAATAATAAGGTGAAAATGTATACCGAAATAGAAGAAGGCGATACACTTTGTATGACAGAACTTTATAATATGATAAAAGCACACGATGCAACTTACCTTGATAATTATAAAGATTTTTCAGATAGTGAAAGAAAAATCTTTGATAAGTTGAAAGAAACCTTGTAGTAATATAATTATGTTGCATATATTATGAGAACAAAGGTCAAAACAAAAATGCATCTGCAATTTTGCAGATGCATTTTTATTGTTATTTATACATATAATGTCTTAATGGGGTGATTTTAATGCTTGCATACACCTATGAAAATATGATAGATGACATAAAAGCTTTTAAAGAAAAATATCCGCATATTCCTGTTTTTTCAATAGGACAAAGCCTGGAGGGCAGAGAGCTTATTGCCATAAAACTCGGAAGCGGTTCAAAACGCATATTCTTAAACGGTGCTCATCACGCACTGGAGTGGCTGACTGCAAAGGTGCTTGTAGATTTTGCAGACGAGGTCGCACAAAAAAAGACTGCTTCTTGCAGTCTTTATATCGTTCCTATGGTGAACCCCGACGGCATAGAAATCGCATCAAAAGGAGAATGGTGGCAAGCCAACCGTCGGGGTGTCGATTTAAATCATAACTATAACGCTCTTTGGGAACTTTCAAAACAACTTGAAGCTTCCTGCGGGATAACTGCGCCCGGCCCTACCCGATACGGCGGAGAATATCCCGAATCCGAACCCGAAACCCGAGCAGTTGCCAATTTTACAAGACAAAATAATTTTGATATGGCAATCGCTCTTCACAGTCAGGGCGAGGTTATATATTATGATTTCTGCGGAATAGTTCCGGACGGAACTTATGAATACCTTGCCACCTTTGAAAATGTCAGCCGTTACACACGGGATACCCCCGACGGCATCGCATCTTACGGCGGTTACAAGGATTGGTTTATTAAAAAATTCAAAAAGCCCGCCTTTACTATCGAGATAGGTCTTGGCGAAAATCCTCTGCCCCTTTCCGACCTTGAAAAAGTCTATGAACAGGTTGCACCGATTTTGCGCTCTGCTATACAATAAATCTCGGATAGTTTAAAAGCTTTGTATCAAGCGGGTTGTATTCGTGATTTTTAGGTTCTTCGTTGTGTCGTACCGCTATTGGATTTGACATCAAAAAATATTTAAGGGCATCGTATAAATGGTCCTCCTGCCCCGTATCTACATCTTCGGGGCGGGCGGAATCATAACAAAGCTGCGGAAGTGTTCTTATCATATTTCTGCAATTCTTAAAAAAATATATCATAGGAAGCCCCTCGTCATCAAAGGCAAGACGGTAGTGAACCTGCATTTTGCCCGCTAATCTGTCGTGGTTTCCCTTTTCAAAATATACTCCGCGCTTTTCCATCATATCTGCTATACTTCCGTCAACCGAACCTGTACTGTTCCATATAGCAGGGTCGGCAATTCCTGTTATTATGCATCCCTTATCTTCTTTTTCTTCAATCTCCCGTATTTCATCGGCAATTCTCTGCGCAGTCCATTTAACCCCGACATCAGGCTCACCCGTACAGCCGTAAAGCTCACGGTAGTTATACGCTCTGCCGTCCTGGTCTACTGCAAACCAGCTGACCGCAAACGGCTTTGCATAACCAAAGTCAAACGCCCGATATCTGCGCCAATTCTTCGGAATGTCAAACGGCTCTATCACATGGGACCAGCGCTGTGTTTTTTCGCCAAAGACAGAATTTTTCCATTCGGTAAAAACCTGACCGTCAAATATATCCCATTCACCTAAAAGAAGTGCCTTTCGTTCGTTCTCAGGAAGCTGATTAAGCCTTTTTACATAGTCCTTGTCAGACTTCATCAGAAAAATGTTATCCTGAACATACGATGGTATAAAAATCCGACTTGTACCTGTTTTTTCATCAATATGTATTTCGTTTGGGGTAAAGCCGTCAATAAATCTCCGCTTTACCCATGAATGTCCTATCCCGCCGGGATTGGTGCTTGATTTAACCATTTTGGGATAAGGGTTTACGCCTCTTATTCGGGAAATCAAATATGTATACTGCTCTTCTGTAAAATGTGTCAGCTCGTCAAATCTTACCACATCATACTCTGCGCCCTGATACCTTAAAACATCCGCCTTTGTCGCACAATACCCGAACTCGATAACAGAGCCGTTTAAAAACTTCCACATTCTGTGAGAGGCGTGGTATTTACAAGCGGACTTGGGATAAAAGCGCATCGATGCAAAAATTAAAGAGTGCTCAAGCTCGGGAAAGGTCTTTCTTAAGATAAGCTGACGGCTGTTTTTATATTTAAGTGCATAAACAAGCGCATCAACCAACTGTCCGTAAGACTTACCGCCTCCCGCCGCACCGCCGAAGAGTATCTCATCGCATTCAGCGTCCATAAATGCCTTTTGCGTTTTGGTAAGCTCTAAATTCAATTTCTCTGTCTTTATAATGCTTCCCCCTTTAGTTTCAAATTTGATTTTCAACCTTCAATTACTTTAATTGTTACCTCAAGCTTTATATCCTTTTCGGTATTGTCCTCTGATTTTGCGTATATGCTCATAAGCTCCTTTGCGGCGGCAAGCTCTATTCTGTCATCGCCGCAAGTTAACAAATCTGCAAGCTTCTGATATGCCTCGTCACGACTCATAGACATCACCAACCGTTTTGCCTACCAGCTTTTCAATCGCCTTGTCGTGAATGCGAATAGCCTGCCGTCTGCTGTAAAATACCTTAAACTCTATAAAATCCCAGCGTATAACATTTATGTACCTTGCGGTCATTATAAGCCTCTCGTGCTCTTCAAGATAACTGAAAAGCTCATCTGTATCCTTTGTCAGCCTCTCTAATTTATCAGAGAGTGCTTCAATTTCCTTTCGGTATCTTTCAAGCATCTCTTCAAAATTGTCCGTCCTTAAAAGCTCCTCGCTTATTTCGCGGTAAAACTTGATTTTAAGCAACAGTTCATTTTTTACAACGGGTAAATTTCTCAACCACTTTTTTACATCATTTGTACTTTTAAATTTCATTTGTAAAGCCTCCTAATAAAGTTTTCTTATTTCATAATGTTCACTCAAGCAATCCATATCGCAGAAAAGTCCGTCTCGGCTTTCAACTGTTTCGCCCTCATCGTATAACACCGACTCACAATAAAGGCACTCTCCTATTTTCGCAGGAGCACAGTTTAAGCTTCCGAACATTTCTGTTTCGTATATCTCAGGGTGGGTCATCTAATATACTCCTTTCTCAATATACCCGACACAGAATAACGAAATGCTCGTTATATCTATATTATATATCGGGTTTTTCGTTTGTCAATATCTTTTTAACGAATTTTTTGATATTTTTCTTGCAAAATAACAACAAATATGTTATTATACAATAGAGGTGATATCTGTGGCTGACAAAAATATAAGCGAAAAACTTAAAAACGCACGAAGAGCGGCGGGGCTTTCACAGTACGATGTTTATAATTGGCTTGGGGTTTCTCAATCCACCTTCTCGTCCTGGGAAACAGGTAAGTCAGAACCATCTGTTTCTGTTTTTCTGCAGCTTTGCGCAAAGTACGAAATCAGTGATATTGCAGACTTTTTCTTAGGGGACAGCGTGGTTGACCGCAGACGCATTTTAGACAATCGTATGCTTTCAAGGCTTGCCGACCTTTCGGAAAGAGGCAGAGCCGCCGTATATAATTGTATCGATTTTGAATATACCAATATGCGACTTGAAAAGGTTACAACTCTTCGCAAAATTCCTGTATATATGCAGCCTGCGGCAGCGGGACTTGGCAACTATTTAGACACCCCTGATTTTGAAAACATCGAGCTTGACGCTCCTGAAAACGCCGATGCGGGAATACGCATATCAGGCGACAGTATGGAGCCTGTAATTCACAACGATGAAATTGTTTTTATCAAGTTTCAGCCTCAAATCAAGGGTGACCAGATAGGTATATTTGTCTTAAACGGCGAAGCCTACTGCAAAAAGCTTGAATATCACGGAGGCTCGCCCTTCCTCTGTTCATTTAATCCAAAGTATTCACCAATAGCTATAAAACCCACGGACAACTTACGAGTTATTGGCAGAGTTTTGCTCTGATAACATCTTTTTAAGTCCCTCGATAAGCTTTTCTTTGCCGTCTATGTTCATACTTTCAAGCAATAAAACAGATTCGGCGATTGTTTCCTTACGGAAAAGTCCCATCTTCCATAAATCCGTCAGCACCTGATTTTGTGTAATCCTGCTGTACGGATTATTTTTTTGGGGCGCTACCGCTATATCAAATTCAGCGGGGTATTCGGTGCCGGTAAAGCTTATGTATTCGCTCGAGCCGTCTGCACCGCTTATTCTGTAGGAGCGAGGCTCGTCATAGAACTGACGGATAAGCTCGATGCAAAGCGTGATAATATCACGATACGCCTCGTAGCTTTCCGAAATCATATCACGGGAAAGCTTTTCTCCCGCCTGCTGAAGCGCAACTATTGCAGAATACGCAGTAACACCGCCCGTAGTATTACCTTGCTGGAAGTCCATATTACCCGAAACCTCTTTAAGCTCATCAATCTTGTTTTGTCTGTGCTGTGCTATAAAACCATGAAGCGGTCTTGTCTGCAATTCTCTTATGTTATCATCGTTTACAGAACCTGCAACATGTATGATATCCTTGCTCAAATCAGTCAGCTCATACTCGTTAAGACCGCCGTTATCCTTTATCATAAAACGCGTCTTTCCCGATATCATTGCATTTTTACTTATAATTCCGTCTAATTTGTCAATATACATCTGCGGATTTTTTATTATGTCAACCATTCCGAAGCCTACGGGGCTATCCTCATCAGGATAAAGCACATCCATAACGAACGGATAAAGGCCATGGTCATAGAGTCCGTTTTCGCCTCTGTCCTCTGATGCGTCAAGTATCACATTATCAAAAAACTTGATAAGCTCAACTGTTTGAATGTCACCTCTCTGCTTTTTATAATAGCAGTCTATGATAAGGGTTTTATCCTTTAATATATCTGCATTGCCCTCGTCATAGGTAGTTACATCAAGGCCAGCATTGCCCGAAAATTTATCGGCATACTGCGGATATTTTTCTTTTAAACTGTCGTTATCGCAAAGAGCGGTTATAAATAAGAATTTGCTCTCCTGAATATTGGTAACGCCCGGTTCCCAGAACATATTTAAAAGGTCTATTTTTTTGATGTCAATTTCGCCTCTGCCGCCGCAGAGTGCGGGATTAAAGAATACGCCGTAGCAGCTTGCACCATTTTTAAGCTTGTACCACCACGCACGGCTGTATGTCTTTTTAAAGTCGCACATTTCAAGCTGACGGGGCAGAATTTTTGTTAAAACCTCTGCAACGGGTCTGTTTTTTTCTTCCCTCTCTAAAATGTTGGGTTCGGGATAGTTGTCCATTGCATCTGCGTGCTTATTTGCAATTACATTGAAAATATACGGTGTTGTGGGGTTGTCAATTTCCATATCACTGATGCCGTATCTTGATTTGAACCATTTGTTATTTTCGATTATTCGTGCGTCAAGCTCTCTTTTGTTTTCCTTATAGAGCATATAACACTCCACCATCTTTGAAAAAAATTCGGGTTTGATTTTCCCGCTGTATGAATTTGTTAGCATAATTTTATCTTCCTTTCTTTATTCCTGGGGTCTGCTTGCAATCGCTTCCCAGAGCGCCCTTATTTCACTTAAAACATTTATTCCGTTTATCATTACCTGACTGCCGCTAAGCCACAGCTCGCCCGAGTCGTCCCAGAAGTTAATAAATGGATTTGAGCCGACTATGCCAAGACTTGCATAGCTTTCGTTTTTCTCGATTTTGAACGAGCCGTTGGTGTAAACTACATCATTTATAGTCACCCTGCCGCTGCCGTCACCCGCACCCAGCACCATATAGGCAGTTCCGTCATTTGCAACCGTCATACCAAGCTTTTGATTGCGAATTCCGTTTTTATCCTGCATTACCTTTATTCCTTTTTCATCAATGTCTGCAAAGACTCCGCCCGATTTTGTTTCATAAGAATTTTTGTCTGTGCCTACTATTGTTGATGAAAAAATGCGGGCACTTTCTAAAATTCCGCTGAACACTGCGTTGCCTCCGCTTCCGATTGAAACTGTCGGCTGACCGCTTTCGTTATACAGTTCAAATTTAAACTCACCTGTGTTTTTGTTGTATGCCGCTACAAAGCGGTTGCGGTTTCTGTCCTTCAATATTACGGAAGAGCCGCTGATTGTAAGATTTCCGTCTTTATCCCTGACGCTTACCTTTTCGGTGTCAAGACTTCCAGTTGTGAGCTTATCTGCAGAAAGAACTCCTATCTGGGCATTTGTTATTTTAGCATTTGTTGTTTCGATGTTTTCGGCTTTGACCGATGCCGCCTCGATGACATTGCCGCTGTCTAAGTTATTAAACAGATATGTAAGCTCGTCTATCAGGGCTGTCCCCCAATTTTTAAGCTGTGCCACATCCGCTGATGCATCGCCCGTGAGCTTTGGCGGAATAGGCGTTGTTAAATTTGGCATTTTACTGCACTCCTTTCGTTTGTTATGCTTTTATTCTACCTGAAAAAAAGTGTCATACAGTGCCACCGATAAATTGAAAGTTAAAACCTTGACTTTTGCGGGAAAAAAGTGTAAAATTGTATAGTTATTAAAAAAAGTTTTTGCACAGCAAAAACAACAATAATTTTCAACTTTCAATTGTCAATTTTCAATTGAATCGGAGGTATAAAATGGATAACAAAAAGCTTGCGGAACTTCTTTTCCCCGCAATAGATAAAGAACCCTCTTATTATGAAGAAATTTATCCTGAGCGTAATCTTCCCGAGAACGCAAAGGTTACAAGAATAGGACCAAGCCCCACAGGCTTTGTGCATCTTGGAAACCTCTACAACGCCATAATAGGCGAGCGTCTTGCCCGCCAGAGCGGCGGTGTTTTCTTCCTGCGTGTTGAGGACACAGACGCAAAGCGTGAGGTTGAAGGTGCGGTTGAAATTTTGCTCTCTGCTATGAAATATTTTGGCATTACATTTTCAGAGGGCGAGCAATCAGGCGGAAGCTACGGTCCTTACCGCCAAAGACAGAGAAAAGAAATTTACCAGTGCTTTGCAAAGCATTTGGTTGAAAGAGGTCTTGCGTACCCTTGCTTCTGCAGTGAGGAAAAGCTTACCCAGATGCGTGAAACACAGATTTCACAGAAGTTAAACTTCGGCTATTATGGTCAGTGGGCAGCGTGCCGAAACCTCTCTTATGAAGAGATTGAAGAAAAAATCAAAAACGGCGAGGAATATGTTTTAAGATTTCGCTCAAGCGGTAACATCGAAAACAGCGTAATGGGATTTGACGGCATAAGGGGCGAGCTTAAGTTGCAGGAGAATTATCAGGATTTCGTTCTTTTAAAGTCGGACGGAATACCCACCTACCACTTCGCCCATGTAATTGATGACCACTTTATGAGAACAACTCATGTTGTTCGTGGCGAGGAATGGCTCTCAACCTGGCCTATTCATCTTCAGTTATTTGATGCATTAGGCTTTGAAAAGCCCATCTTCTGTCACACCCCCGTGCTTATGAAGATGGACGGCGAAACAAAAAGAAAGCTTTCAAAGAGAAAGGACCCCGAGCTTTCGCTTGACTATTACAAAGCAGAGGGGTATCTTCCCGAAGCTGTATGGGAATATCTTATGACGGTGCTTAACTCAAACTTTGAAGAATGGAGAGCAGCAAACCCCGATGCATCAATCGACGATTTTGAGTTCACTCTTGAAAAGATGAGTAATTCGGGTGCACTCTTTGATATGATGAAGTTTGACGACATAAGCCGTGAAATTATCTTTAAAATGACACCCGACGAGATTTACGAAAAGATGTCTTTATGGCTTTCTGAATATGACAAAGAATATTTTGAGCACTTTACCAAAAATCCCGAGCTTACCAAAAAGGCCATCAATGTAGGCAGAGATGCGGCAAGACCGAGAAAAGATTTGACAAACTGGAGTCAGGCAAGAGATTTCCTTTCGATTTATTTTGATGAAACTCTTAAGATGGAGGACTCCTTCCCCGAAAATGTATCGGACGCCGACAAAACGGAAATAATCAACAGATATTTAAACGGATACTCACACGAAGACGATAACTCCGAGTGGTTCGAGAAAATCCGCAGTATTACAGCAGATTTAGGCTATGCAGTAAAGCCTAAGGACTACAAGAAAAACCCCGAATTATTTAAGGGAAGCATCACCGATGTCAGCAATGTAATCCGTGTTGCATTAACGGGCAGAACAAACTCACCTGATTTGTGGGAGATATGCCACATAATCGGCGAGGATTCTATGCGCAAGAGAATTAAATCTGCATTATAGGAGAAAAATTATGGAAAATGAATTCAGACCTAAAAAACCGAATATATTTGAAATGGAAAGACCAACATTTCCAAAGCGTGCCGTTGTTACGGGCGGTATGCCCTACGGCAACAAAAAGCTTCACTTCGGGCATGTTGGCGGTGTATTCGTTCAGGCTGATGCAACCGCAAGATTTTTGCGTGACCGCATCGGCAAGGAAAATGTTATCTTTGTATCAGGCACAGACTGTTTCGGCTCTCCTATAGTTGAAAGCTACCGCAAATTGTGCGAAGAGGGCTTTGAGGGCAGTATCGAGGATTTTGTGAGAGAAAATCACGAAAGCCAGAAAGAAACCCTGCAAAAATACGAAATCAGTCTTGACTTATTCGGCGCATCGGGACTTGGCGAAACGGCAGAAATTCACGAAGAATTAAGCCGTGAACTTATGGAACTGTGGCACAAAAACGGCTTTTTGGAAAAGCTTGTTACATCACAGTTTTATGACGCAAAAGCAGGCCAGTTCTTAAACGGCAGACAAGTTGTGGGCAAGTGCCCGGTTGAAAATTGTAATTCCGACAAGGGTTATGCAGACGAATGTTCTATGGGCCATCAGTATATGCCCGAAGAGCTTATAAATCCCAAGAGTACGCTTACGGGCGAAACACCCGAAATGCGTGATGTTGCTAACTGGTATATTGACCTTACCAAATTCCGCAGTCAGCTCGAAAAATATGTTGAAAAAATCTCGGAAAAAGAAAATGTACGACCTCTTGTTGCAAACACGATAAAGGAATTTATGACGCCTCCTCTTGTATATATCAAAAACGAATATGCGGAGGATTACGAAAAAATCAAGGATACGCTTCCTGAGCATACCCTTGATACAAACGCAAATAAAACATCATTCTCTATCGGCTTTGCCGATTTAGATGCAAGAGATAAAGCAAGAGAAGTTCTTAACGCCAACAATATCCGCTTCCGTGCGGGTAAGACTCTCGTACCTTTCCGTCTTACAGGCAATATTGAATGGGGCGTGCCCGCTCCCGTAATCGAGGGCGAAGAAGGTCTTACCATCTGGGTATGGCCCGAATCTCTCTGGGCACCGATTTCCTTTACAAAGGCATACCTTAAGCAAATCGGCAAGGACGAAAATGAATGGAAAAAATATTGGTGTTCAGACGATGCCGAAGTTTTTCAGTTTATCGGTCAGGATAACATTTATTTCTACGGCATTGCAGAAATGGCACTCTTTATGGCAACACAAAGCGGTGATGTAACTGCAGCTCCAAGCGGAGATGCTTTAAGACTTCCGACACTTGTTGCGAATAATCATATTTTGTTCCTTAACAAAAAGGCAAGCAGCAGCGGCGAAGTAAAACCGCCTATGGCTGCAGATTTGTTCAAGTATTATATGCCCGAGCATTTAAGAGCGCACTTTTTGGGACTGGGACTTGGACTTAAGAGCGTAAGCTTCCAGCCAAAGCCTCTTAATCCAATAGCCGCCGAAAATGATGCAGACCCCGTTATGAAAGAGGGTAAGCTTCTTTCAAATGTATTTAACAGGGTTGCCCGCTCATGCTTCTATACGGCACAGAAATATTGTGATTCTGTCCTTCCTCTCGGCGAAATTGACGTGGATGTTCTTACTGCATCAAAGGAAGTTATCCTGAAATACGAAAGAGCAATGTATACATTTGAGTTCCATACAGTTATGAACCTTATGGACACTTATGTAAGAGATGCCAACAAGTATTGGGCGAAACACATCGCAGAAGCTGACAAGGAAGACGATACCGAACTGCGCATCAAGGTTTTGAGAAATGTGTTCCATATGGTAAGAACTGCGGCTGTGCTTCTGCACCCAATTGCACCGCAGGGCTGTGAAATGCTTCGTGAATATTTAGGTTTTGGCGAAGATTTCTGGAGCTGGGACAGAATTTTTGACACAATGAATGATTTTTGTAAAGGCGAGGACACTCACAAGCTCAAGTTCTTAGAACCAAGAGTTGACTTCTTCCCAATGTTTACAGAGTAGGTGGATATATGAAAAATAATTCCGAAAAAATCGGCTTTATGACATTTTTAATACTAACCCTTGCGGGAACAATAAACGCAATCGGTATTACTATGTTTTTAGCACCTGTCGGTCTTTACGACAGCGGTTTTTCGGGCACGGCAATGCTTTTAAACAGGCTCACACCCGACTTTTTCACTCTGTCAATATTTTTGCTTGTTTTAAACATTCCTTTCTTTGCCTACGGCTACAAAAAGCAGGGCAGAGCATTTACAATCTGTTCAATATACACGGTTATTATATATTCGTTTGCCTCATACCTGATAAACTCGGTTTTTCCGATTGATGTAACCGTTTCATCGCCTTTTGCGGGAAATGACTTGTTCTTGTGCGCAATCTTTGGCGGAATTATATCGGGTATTGGCAGTGGTCTTACCATCCGCTACGGAGGAGCAATCGACGGCGTCGAGGTTATGGCGGTTATCTTTTCAAAGAAAATCGGCATAACTGTCGGCACATTTGTTATGATTTACAATGTTATTCTCTACATTATAACAGGAATAATATTTAAAAGCTGGATGCTTCCGCTTTATTCAATCGTGACATACTACGCCGGACTTAAAACAATCGACTTTATAGTCGAAGGTCTTGACAAAGCAAAGTCGGCTATGATAATTACCGAAAACCCGCGAGCAATCAGCAGTGCCATCTCTGAAGAATTCGGTCTTGGCATTACGATTATGAACGCTCACGGCTACTATTCATCAGAGGATAAGTTTATCGTATACTTTGTTATAAACCGCTTCCAGATACCGAAGCTTAAAAAAATCGTAAAGGATTGCGACCCAAACGCATTTATAACAATCGCCGAAGTTTCAGAAGTTTTAATGAAAAGTTAAATCCGCAGATTTCTCTGCGGATTTTTTTAAATTATTTCTATAAACAGTTTCATTATTTTTATTGAATTTTCGGAGGCTGCTGCTGCAAATTCAGGAAATGACATTTTAGCCGCATCATCACCACCGTCAGAAATTGTTCGCAAAACGCCGAACGGCACGCCGTTTCTTGTGCAGATATGACCGATTGCGCCGCCCTCCATCTCGCAAGCGGAGGCATTAAAGGTATCAATCAGCCAATCCTTCTTTTCGTTATCGCTTATAAACTGGTCACCCGTTGCAACGATACCAAAAATCGAATTTACTCCCGCTTTTTTTGCACAATTAAAAAGTGTTTCTTTAATTTTTTTGTCACAGGGCATCTCTACTGCATCAACGCCGCAAATATAACCCTTTGGGTGTCCAAGCGGCGACATATCCATATCATGCTGAACAACCGCATCAGCTATAACCGCATCGCAGATTTTAAGCTCCTTTGAAAGTCCGCCCGCAACGCCTGAATTTATAATCATTTGAGGCTTATATTCAAGTATCATAGTCTGTGCGCACATTGCGGCATTAACCTTGCCCTCGCCGCAAACGGTGACTACAACCTCTTTTCCGCAAAGCTTTCCGCTTGTGTAGTTCACCCCGCTTATATTTTTTTCGCATTTTTCGGTCATAAGGCTTTTTATCCCCTCGACCTCTATTGTCATTGCACCAATAATTCCTATCATATGCCATCCTCCTTACAATATAAATATTGTAACGAAAAAAAATCTATATGTCAACAACATTTAAAATAAAAAAGCACCCTGATGGGTGCTTTCTGTTATCTTGCATCAACTGTTTCCCAGTCCTTTAAAAATCTTTCAATTCCTGCTGTTGTCAAAGGATGCTTTGTCATCTGTTCGATAACATTATATGGGATTGTTGCGATATGTGCGCCTGCCTTTGCAGCGTCGATTGCGTGAATCGGATTTCTTACGCTTGCGGCAATGATTTCTGTATCAATTCCATGTATATCAAATATTGCGGCAATATCCTCGATGAGAGTCATACCTGTCTGACCAACATCGTCAAGTCTGCCAAGGAAAGGACTTACAAAAGTAGCTCCTGCTCTTGCAGCTAAAAGTGCCTGAGCCGCTGAGAAGATAAGGGTTACATTTGTCTTTATTCCCTTTTTAGAAAGCTGTTTAACTGCACCAAGACCCTCGATTGTCATAGGAATTTTGATAACTATGTTCTCACAGCCGATTTTTTCGTAAAGCTCAAGAGCTTCTTTAACCATTCCGTCTGTGTCAAGGCTTATAACCTCTGCACTTATAGGACCATCAACAATAGTTGTTATTTCCTTTACAACCTCTGTGAAAACCTTACCCTCTTTTGCAATAAGGCTTGGGTTTGTGGTAACACCGCAAATAACACCCATATCATTAGCTTTTCTTATTTCGTTAACATTTGCAGTATCTATAAAAATTTTCATAAAATTCCCCTCCAAAATTTAATATGGGACCTGCTTGAGAGTTAATCAACCAGGCCCCATTAGTTTAACTATTAACCGTTAATAGCTGCCTGCGCCGCTGCAAGTCTTGCAATCGGAACACGGAAAGGTGAACATGAAACATAGTCAAGTCCAATCTTGTGGCAGAATTCAACAGATACAGGGTCGCCGCCGTGCTCACCGCAGATACCGCAGTGCATTGAAGGACGAACATCCTTACCCATCTTAACAGCCATTTCCATAAGCTTACCAACACCTGTCTGGTCAAGCTTTGCAAACGGATCGTTCTCGAAAATCTTTGCATCATAGTAAGCATCTAAGAACTTACCTGCATCGTCTCTTGAGAAGCCGTATGTCATCTGTGTTAAGTCATTTGTACCGAAGCAGAAGAATTCAGCCTCAGATGCAATAACATCAGCAGTAAGACATGCTCTTGGAATTTCTATCATTGTACCAACCTCATATTTAAGGTCAATACCTGCTGCTGCGATTTCTGCATCTGCAGTTTCAACAACA
>JAZREZ010000054.1:0-12332 GCA_045661045.1 Clostridia bacterium | reverse complement strand
TGCACGCGATACTGCAGAATTACTTAAATAATATACAAAAAGCCGGTTTGATATTATCAGGTCGGCTTTTTTAAAAGAAAGGACGAAGATAATGACCCAGACTCCTTTTGATTATCAAGCGCTTTCGGATGAAGAACTTGTCGAACTTTCTGCAAGCGGTGACAGACGCGCAACCGAGATCATACTTACCAGATATAAAAATCTTGTGCTCAGTCGTGCGAAAGTATATTTTCTTGCAGGGGCAGACCATGATGACATAGTCCAAGAGGGAATGATAGGACTTTTTAAAGCGGTAAGAGATTTTGATGTAACAAAGCAGGCAAGCTTTTGCGGCTTTGCTGAAATGTGTATAAAAAGGCAAATGATAACCGCTGTAAAAGCATCTACCAGACAAAAACATATGCCGCTTAATTCATATATTTCATTAAGCGAACCTCTCTATGACGATGATTCAGAGCGGGCTCTTATGGATATGCTCGCCGGAAGAGAGTCAACTGACCCTGAAGCTATGTTTTTGCGCAGAGAAAAAGCAGAAATGATGAGTGCTGATATAGAAAAAAAGCTCAGCAATCTTGAAAAAACAGTTCTTTCGTTATATATTTCGGGAATGAATTATCAGGAAATTGCAGTAGAGCTTAAAAGACAACCAAAATCAATTGATAACGCACTTCAGCGAATTAAACGAAAGCTTGAAAACAGCGATAAATAATAAATTCAAATGTCAAAACGAATTAACTAAAAAACGCAACGGCAATGCCGTTGCGTTTGTTTTTTTAGATTGTGCCGAAAAGGCGGTCGCCCGCATCTCCAAGACCGGGGATAATGTAACAATTTTCGTTGAGTCGCTCGTCGATAACACCGCAGAACAATTCTATGTCGGGGTGAGCCTTCATAATAGCCTCAACACCCTCGGGAGCTGCAATTATACACATAAGCTTAATTCTTTTGCCGCCTCTTTTTTTAATAAAATCAATAGCTGCGGCTGCACTGCCACCCGTTGCAAGCATCGGATCAAGAACGATAACTTGTCTTTCTGAAATATCAGGTGGGAGCTTGCAGTAATATTCCACCGGCTCGTGAGTTTCATGGTCGCGATAAAGTCCGATATGACCTACTTTTGCGGCAGGGATAAGGCTCATAAGAGCATCAACCATACCAAGTCCTGCACGAAGAACAGGAACCAAAGCAACCTGCTTGTTTATAAAATGTCCCGTCGTTTTAGTAATTGGAGTTTCAACCTCTCTGTCAATCATATCAAGATCTCTTGTTGCTTCGTAGCCCATGAGAAGCGAAATCTCGTAAACTAATTCACGAAAATCTTTAACGGATGTGTTTTTGTCACGGAGCATTGAAATTTTGTGCATAATCAAAGGATGATTCATTTCGTTTACACGATTATTCATAATAACTCTCCTTTTATTAACTGTTTTCTAAAGCTTGTTCAAGCCAGAACATACCAAGGTCAATCGCTTTATAAAGTCCGTCACGCTCTGCCTGACGAATAAGCTGAGAGCGATTGCCCTCATTTGTTTTAAGCTCAATTATAACCCTTTTGGAAATTTCAATGTTGCCGCTTGGTTCGCAATCAGTAAGTCTGAAAATAACAACATACTTATCCTCGGGATTGCCGTAATATATTTCATTACCACATCTTAATAATGGCTTTCCGTTGTATGTCAGCATTTTATTTTCTTCTGTTTTTTTAGTTGCAGCCACAAAATCACGCCTTTCTATATTTAAAATTAAAGGTCAATATTCTGGTCTCTGCCGGGACCTACACCGATAGAGCAAACTTTACAGTCGCAAAGCTCTTCAATTCGGCGAACATATTTCTGAACAGCAAGAGGAAGCTTGTCAAATTCTTTGATTGAGCTGATATCTTCGTTCCAGCCTTCCATTTCCTCGTATACAGGGGTGCATTCTGCCAATTCCTCAAGTGTTGGTGGGAATTCGGTTAAAATTTCACCATTCTTTTCATAGGCAACGCAGATTTTAATGTTGCCAATACCGCCGAGCGGGTCAATCTTGTTAACAACAATAGAAGTTAAAGAGCTTGTCCTTACGGCATATTTTGCAATAACTGCATCAAACCAGCCTGTTCTTCTCGGTCTTCCGGTTGTTGTGCCGAATTCGTGACCATTCTGGCGGATTGTTTCGCCGATTTCGTCATCAAGCTCGGTAGGGAAAGGACCGTTACCAACTCTTGTTGTGTAACCCTTTAAAACACCGATACATTCATCAATCATTGTGGGTCCAATACCACTGCCTATACAAACACCGCCTGAAATAGGATGTGATGATGTAACAAAAGGATATGTTCCAAGGTCATTGTCAAGAAGTATACCCTGAGCACCCTCGAATAAAACATTTTTACCCGCTTTTATACTCTCGTAGAGAATAGGTGTGGTGTCTGTAACATATGGCGCAAGTCTTTTTGCATACTCTGAATATTCAGCAATTACAGAATCTGCATCAAGTGCAGTTCCGCCATACACAAGAGTAATAATCTTATTTTTAATTTCTAAATTTGTGCGAACCATCTGCGCAAATTTCTCAGGATTTATAAGGTCGCACATACGAATTCCGCTACGCTCAGCTTTGTCCATATAACAAGGACCGATACCCTTTTTGGTTGTGCCGATGTCACCCTTGCCTCTTGAAGCTTCTGAAAGACCGTCAAGTTCAATATGATACGGCATAATTACATGAGCTCTTGCATCAATCTTAAGATTTTTTGTGCTGATGCCTTTGCTCTCCATTCCGTCGATTTCCTGAAGTAAAACCTTAGGGTCTACAACAACGCCTACTCCGACAATATTGAGAGTTTCAGGGTTTAATATACCCGATGGCATAAGATGAAGCTTATAGGTAACGCCGTCAGCTTCAATTGTGTGACCTGCATTATTTCCGCCTGATGTTCTTACAACAACATCGGATTGTGATGCTAAAATATCAATTGTTTTTCCTTTGCCTTCGTCGCCCCACTGTGCGCCGATAACAACTTTTGTTGGCATAATATATCCCTCATTTCAAAATGTCTATCTGTGTTTTTGCACAATCTTTATCATATCAAAAAACACAATGAATTGCAAGTAATATTTTATAAAAAAGTAAATTTTATTTATTAAGCAGCTTATTTATAAGATTATAGCCAAAATCTGTGGTAATTCCCGTGCTTTCTGCATTGGCCTCCGTGTATGAAGAAACGCCCGAATTTACCTCGTCTTTGTTTTTGTAGAGTATGTAGGGTACAGGGTTTGATGTGTGCGTCATAATCGAAAGAGGTGTAGGATGGTCAGGCATAATCAGTATGTTAAAATCTTCACCGCTTTCATTTAAGTAATTCAAAACGGGTTCTACAATTTTTTTGTCGATGAGTTCAATAGCTTTAACCTTATTGTCAATTTCGTGTCTGTGACCTGCCTCGTCGGCTGCCTCTAAATGAATATATAAAAAGTCAGAGCCGTTTTTTAAAGCGTTTATCGAAGCCTCAGCTTTGCCCTCGAAGTTCGTGTGCACAGTTCCGGTAGCACCCTCAACCTCGATAACATCAAGGCCTGCGCAATAGCCGATACCTTTTATAAGGTCAACCGCAGAAACAACAGAGCCCGTTATGCCGAATTTTTCGGAATATGTATCAAGGTCAGGTTTTGTTCCGTTGCCCCAAATCCATACAGAGTTTGCGGGATTAAGTCCTCGTTTTATTCTGTCAAGGTTTACGGGATGGTTTTTTAAAATGTCGTGACTTTTCTTCATAAGAGTCAGCAAAGTTTCGTCCTTTGGAAGATACCCGCCGACAACTCTGCCTGAAATATCATGTGGCGGAGTGAGAGAAAAATCATTTTCTTTATTGTGCCATACAAGTAAGTGGCGGTAGCTTGTTCCGCCAAAGAATTCATAATCGTCGCATTTGAGTTCATTGTTTACAGCATCAATCAAAATATGTGCCTCTTCGGTTGTTATCTCGTCAGAGCTGTAGTCAAGCATAGTTTTATCAGCATAATTTTCTTCGTCTGATAATGTAACCACATTTGCACGGAAAGTAGTGTCCGAAAGCTTTAAGGGAACACCGATAGATGCCGCTTCAAGAGGAGAACGACCGGTATAATACTTTTGCGGATCATAGCCGAAAACTGCTAAGTTTGCAACATCGCTTCCGGGAGGAAAGCCTTCGGGAACGGTTGTAACCATTCCAACCTCGCCCTTTGATGCCAAAAGGTCAATCACAGGTTTTGATGCAACCTCAAGCGGTGTTTTTTTGCCAAGCTCGTCAACAGGGGTGTCGGCGGCTCCGTCTATCAGGATAACAACATATTTCATAACAAAATCTCCAATCGATATTAGAATTACTCGCAAATTTTATTATAACCGAACCGCAATATGCTGTCAAGGAAGATATTTTATGACTTTTGAATAAATTTTTAAGAAAAAATATTGCATTTTTTATTTTTTTAAGTTATAATAAGAAAGATTGAATAGCTTTTTTGCGAAAAATGTTTCGCTTATAATTTTGGAGGTGCGGTATAATGCAAAACAGATTGTTTCAAAATACCCTGTTGCAACTTAAGAAAGATATAAAAAGGGTAATAGGAATTATTGATGATTCTGAGTCGGTTATTGCCTGTAGTGACGAAATGAAGATTGGCAATACTGTTGATAATATTTTCACTGTTTTTGACGCAGTGGGTGATATAAGATGTATCGGCGGTTTTACCTATAAAAAAATTGAAACTTTTAACAAGGTTGAATATTTGGTATTCTGTGAGGGTGACGATGATATCGCTGTAAATACCTGTAATTTATTGAGCGTACATTTCCTCACACTCAAGCAGTACTATGACGAAAAGTATGACCGCAACAGCTTTGTTAAAAATATCATTGCTGATAATATTCTGCCGGGAGATTTGATTTTCAGAACCCGTGAACTTCACCTGACGGTAGATGTAAACAGAGTTGTTTATTTAATCCGCACTTCAAAAGCTGTAGAAAACTCTGCTACCGAAATACTTCAGAATATGTTCCCCGACAGAAAAAAGGATTTTGTGTTCAGAATTGACGATTTAGACATCGTTGTTATAAAGGAATTTGCAGGCGAGGTATCCAAAGAGGATATGGTGGGCGTTGCGCAAAGTATTTATGATACCTTAAGTGCCGAAGAAATGCTTAGTGTTATCGTTGGTGTTTCTACGGTTGTTCCGTCAATTCAGGATCTTGCAAGAGCGTACAGAGAATCAAGAATTGCGCTTGAAGTAGGCAAGGTATTTGATACTGAAAAGAATATAATAAGCTATGATAATCTCGGCATCGGAAGACTTATATATCAGTTGCCAACGACTCTTTGCGAGCTTTTCTTAAATGAGGTATTCAAGAAAGAGTCTATCAATGCCTTAGATAGCGAAACTATATATACAATTCAAAAGTTTTTTGAGAACAACCTCAATGTTTCCGAAACTTCCAGAAAGTTATTTGTTCACAGAAATACACTGGTTTATCGTCTTGATAAAATCAAGAAGCTTACAGGCCTTGATTTAAGAGAATTTGACGATGCAATAATCTTTAAGGTTGCAATGATGGTAAATAAATATCTTACATCAGACCCCACAAGAATTTAAGTATATGACGGAGTTTAAAGCGTTGCTTTAAGCTCCGTTTGTGATATTAAAGCGAGGTAAATTATGATTAAATTTCACGATGTAACCAAAATTTACAAATCAACTGACGAAGTTGCACTCAAGCAGGTCAGCTTTGAAATACCTAAAGGTGACTTTGTTTTTTTAATCGGTTCGACAGGTGCGGGCAAGACCACTATGACAAAGCTTATCTTACGGGATGAGGTTTTAGATGATGGCGAAATTATAGTTGCGGGCAAAGATGTGTCCAAAATAAAAAAGAGAGCGCTTCCGTATTTCAGACGAAATATAGGAATGGTTTTCCAGGATTTTAAGCTGCTTCCATACAAAACTGTGTTTGAAAATGTTGCATTTGCTATGGAAATTGTCGGTGCATCCCGAAAAGAGATAAAGCATAAAGTTCCGCAAATTTTGTCGGTTGTTGGACTTGAAGAAAAGGCAAATTCAAGACCTGACCAGCTCTCAGGCGGTGAGCGTCAGCGTGTTGCGCTTGCAAGAGCGATGGCGAATAATCCGCCAATTCTCATTGCTGTCGAACCTACAGGTAACCTTGACCCGGACACATCTGTTGAGATAATGGGTGTTCTTGAAAAGTTTAATCAGCGTGGTACTACAATTTTAGTTGCTACTCACGCAAAGGATTTGGTTGATAAAATGCAAAAGAGAGTTATTGAAGTAAGCGACGGCATCATTGTCCGTGACGAAAGAAGAGGTGGTTACTCACAATGAGAAAATTCGCATATTTCTTTTCACAGGGAATAAAATATATGACAGCGCATAAGCTTATGAGCGTTGCTTCTGTTTGTATAGTTACTGCCGCATTGGTGTTGTTCGGCCTTTTTGTTGCTATTGGTATAAATGTTAATTCAATCATAGACCAGATTGGCAGCAGTTACGAAATAAATGTGTATTTATCAAAGGATGACAACCGTCCTCAGCCTCAGCTGATTAAAAATGAC
Organism: Clostridia bacterium; assembly: GCA_045661045.1. GTDB lineage: Bacteria > Bacillota > Clostridia > Monoglobales > Monoglobaceae > UMGS1820. Next base: position 5,743 of record JAZREZ010000054.1, on the reverse strand, counting down.
CTTGAGGATATTGACGGCGTGACAAATGCAAGATATTTTTCAAGAGAGGATCGTCTTAAAAAAGTAACCGAAGAGGTTTACGGCGAAGATGCTTATGCATTTGAAGAGGGGGAAAATCCGCTCAGGGATTCTTTTGTTGTTACAATTTCGGATTTATCAAAGGTTAATAAAATTACAAGTGATATTTCTGCGGTTTCGGGCGTTGATGAGATTGTCCAAAGCAACGATATTGTCGGCAATATAGAAAAAGTTTCGGATGTAGTAAAAAATGCAGGGATAATTCTTTTTATTATTTTTATTCTTATGTCTGTATTTATCATATCCAATACTATAAATTTAGGTATGGTATCTCATGGTGAAGAAATAAAGATTATGAAAATTGTTGGTGCAACAAAAGGCTTTATAAGAACGCCGTTTTTAATACAAGGACTTATGTTCGGTATAATTGCTGCTTTGATAGCATCCGTTCTTATAGTTTTTGGTTACAGCATTGTGCTTGATAAAATGGTCACAATGTTTGGGAGCGGGGTTATAAACTTTATAAACACAAGAGATATAGCCGTATTTGTAGTTCCCGCATTTTTCGTTATAGGTGCAGTAATCGGTGCTTTTGGCAGTGCGTCATCTGTCAATAAATATCTTAAAGAGCGCAAAAAATAAAGGAATGATTTTAATGAAAAACAAAATAGTTAAAATAACCGCTATAATAATTGCTGCAATATTTCTTTTGGGAATATTGGGTCCTCTTACTTATATGATAGCATCGGCAGAGCCTACTCAAAGCGACCTTGACGCAGTAAGAAGTCAGAAAAAGAGCACTCTTGAGAAAATAACAGAGCTTGAAATTGAATTGAATGCCGCTGATAATAATGTAAGACTTATTAACGAAGAAATCGAAAAGTCTACAAAAGAGCTTGAAGAGGTTGCAGAAAAGCTTAAAGCAGCAGAAGAGCTTGAAAGACAGATGAGCGAAAAAACAGGTGAGCGTTTCAGGGTTATGTGCGAAAAAGGTACTTTTTCGTATCTTGATATTATTTTTTCGGCTACAAATTTAACGGATTTTACTGACCGTACTGTCATAGCGAAGGAGCTTGCTGAATACGATAAAAAGGTAATGGACAGTATGAAGGCGATTAAAGAAGATATCGCAGCTAAAAAAGCGGATATAGAAACACTTGTTGCGTCGCAGGAGGCAAACAAGGCAACTCTTGTTGCCGCAAAAGAGGATTTAGAGGCAAGAAAAGAAAAGAGCTTAAAGGCCCTTAAAGAGCTTGAGAAAAACGAGGCTGAATATGCCGCATATCTTGCCGAAAAGGCGCAGGCAGAAGCAAAATTCAGACAGCAGTATGCCTCAACAGGAAAAGGAACAATAGGTAGCGGTACATTTATATGGCCTACTAATACAACCTATATAACAAGTAACTTCTCTCCAAACAGAGTAAACCCGGTAACCGGTGTTTTAAGACCGCATACCGGCACAGATGTGGGAGCGCAAAGCGGTGCGCCCATATGGGCTGCGGCGTCGGGAACTGTTACATTTGCGGGAGTGAATGGCGGATACGGCAACTGTGTGATTATCAATCACGGAAACGGAGTAAGTACGCTTTACGCTCATATGAGCGCAATCGAAACATCTACAGGTGCGACAGTTTACCAGGGCGCACTGATAGGCAGAGTTGGTTCTACGGGAAATTCTACGGGTCCGCATCTTCATTTTGAGATTTTGACAAACGGAACACCGGTTGACCCGATGCAGTTTTTCTAAGTTCAGTTGAGGTGGAATTTAATGCGAATTAAAAAGTGGCATATTTTAACTTGTTCTATATTGATTATTGTAACCGCAGTGCTCTCTATAGCTGCGGTTAATCCTTTTGGTTTTAAAAATTTAGACAAATTTATTAAATTTTCGATTGCATCAAAGGTTTTGCGAAGCGAATATTATCAAGATATAGATTTGGATGAAGCGGCAGAAATGTCGATATTGGGATTTACCGCTGCGGCAAATGACCCATACACAAGCTATATCTGGGGAGATGATATGCTTTCGTATCTTGAACAACTTGAGGGTAATTATTGCGGGGTAGGTCTGTATATCGAAAATGATACTGAAGAAAATTTGATTTCTGTAGCATCTGCAATCGAGGGTGGTCCCGCATTTGAAGCGGGAATAAAATCGGGAGATAAAATCCTTATGGTTGACGGCAAAAGCTACGCTGGAACAGAACTTTCGGATGCCGCATCATATATGAAAGGTGAGGAGAATACAGAGGTTGTCCTTACTGTAAGAAAAGCTGATACGGGTGTTATATCAGATATTACTTTAACAAGGCGTAATATTGACCTCGCACCGCTTTCTGCTAAAATGCTTGAAAATAAAATAGGTTATGTTAAGATGACACAATTTACAGACGGCATATCGAAAAAACTTTCAAGTGAGCTTAAAAAACTTGAAAATGACGGAATGACGGGGCTTATTCTGGATTTAAGAGATAATCCCGGTGGATTATTGGAAGAAGCGGTTCTGTGTGCAAGTATTTTTGTTCCCACAAATGAGGTGGTAACATATACGCTGAATAAAAATGAAGAAAGAAATGAATTTTTATCGGTTGACAGCGATAAACTATCTATCCCGACAGTAGTGCTTTTAAATGGAGGAAGCGCTTCGGCAAGTGAAGTTTTAAGCGGTGCTTTGAGAGATTATGATATGGCGACTATTGTAGGCGAAAAAAGCTTTGGTAAAGGTGTTGTGCAGAGTGTTATACCTATAGGGTTTGACTCTGTAATGACGGTTACAAATGCAACATATTACACACCATCAGGCAAATGTATTCATAATTTGGGAATTGTGCCCGATATAGAGGTAAAACAGCTTGAAAATGGTGATAATCAGCTGACAACGGCGATTGAGTGTTTCAAGTGACAGTTTTAGGTATTATATCGGTGCCTGAGAAAAGTGCAAAAATATATAAAAGATACTTTAAGCCTGCAATCATTAAACAATACGATGGATATAATAACTACAAGATTGCAGAGCTTAATTTTTCTCCGGATAAACTTAAAAGGTTGAAAGAGAAAAGAATAAATAAGATCATAATGTATGCAGAAAAACTTTTAAGAAACAATGGTGCAACCCATATAATTTTGTCGAAAGAGTGTAAAGTAGTATTGCTTAACAGATGTATAACAGAACGATATGAAATAGCAAAAACAAATAAAATCCAACCCCATAAAATTCAGGATGCATTTTGGTATTCTGTTGCTAAGACCGGGGGATTAAGGCGAAATTTAGGGTTATTAATTAAAGATAAACACTTAAATTTTGTAAGTTATGAGTATATAGAAAAATTATGTACTGCTGTAAAGTATATCGCCTTGCGTACCGATGAGATTAAGCTGGCGGATGAACTTTCAAAAAAGTTATTTTGCGAGTATGGTATTATTCTTAATATAGCTGAAAATCAAAAAGATATAAAGTCGTTTTATATGATTGATTTTGATAATGCAGTTGTAAGAGCGGGTGACTTGGTGATAGATGGTGCGGAATTTATTTCACAAGCGCCCGTTTTGACGGATGCGCAGGAGGAAGCCGAGTGTTTCGGTAGTGAAAATCAATTAGCGGTAAAAAATTGGTTTTCGGGCAAAAACAAGTTAAAAATAAGTTGACAACAGATAGGTATTATATTATAATATTTGGGTATGAAATTTTGACGGTAACATTTAAGCATTATACGAAATTACGGAAATAATGTGAAAGGAAGAATAAAAATGGAGAACAAAAAAATTACACTTACAAGCGACGGACTCAAGAAGCTGGAGGATGAGCTTGAATATCTTAAAACTAAAAAACGCAAAGAGGTTTCCGAGAAGATTAAGGTTGCATTAGGCTTTGGGGACCTTTCTGAAAATTCTGAATATGATGAGGCTAAGAACGAGCAGGCGCAGGTAGAAATTCGTATTAACGAACTTGAAAATATGCTTAAAAATGTAGAGCTTATCGGGGCTGATGAAATCGACAGAACCCATGTTGGTATCGGCACAAAGGTTCAGCTTCTTGATACTGACCTTGACGAAACCGAATGGTATACAATAGTTGGTTCTACTGAAGCAAATCCCGTTCACGAGAGTGAAAAAACAATTTCTAATGAATGTCCTTTGTTTATGGCGATAAAGGGCAAGGTTGTAGGAGATACTGCCGAGCTTGATACACAGGACGGCGTTATTGAATTCAAAATTCTTGCTATTGAATAAAACTAAAGAGAGGGAAGTTTAAAATGAGCGAAAACGAAAACAGAAACATACAGGAAACCGATCTCAATGAGGTGCTTAAGGTTCGTCGTGAAAAGTTTGCGACATTGTGCGAAGAGGGAAATAACCCGTTTGAAATTACTAAATTCGACAGAACAAATCTTATAAACGACATAATCGAGAATTATGCTGAATTTGAGGGTAAAATCGTTACAGTTGCGGGCAGAATGATGTCAAAGCGTGTTATGGGTAAGATGTCTTTTGCTGATTTGCGTGATGGCAGCGGCAAAATTCAGCTTTGCGTAAAGCGTGACGAAATGGGCGAAGAAGAATATAAGGCGTACAAGAAATTTGACATTGGTGACATAATCGGCGTAACAGGTGAGGTTTTCACAACCCAAAAGGGTGAGATTTCTGTAAGAACTTCAAAAATCGAGCTTTTAAGCAAATCCTTACGACCGCTTCCTGAGAAGTTTCATGGTCTTACAAATACCGATTTAAGATACAGACAGCGTTATGTTGATTTGATTATGAACCCTGATGTAAAGCGTGCTTTTGAGATAAGAAGCAGAATTATTACTGCAATTCGCAACTATCTTGACAGTCGCGGATATATGGAAGTTGATACGCCGATACTCAACACGATTCCTGGTGGTGCGGCGGCACGCCCATTTATTACACACCACAACACTCTTGATATTGATATGTATATGAGAATTGCGCCAGAGCTTTATCTCAAGCGCCTTGTTGTTGGTGGATTTGAAAAAGTTTATGAAATGGGCAGACAGTTCAGAAATGAGGGTATGGATGTTAAACATAACCCTGAATTTACTACAATGGAGGTATATGAAGCGTATACCGACTACGAAGGTATGATGAACCTTACCGAGAGTCTTATTTCGACTGTTGCACAGGAAGTTCTTGGTACAACAAAGGTTACATATCAGGGAACAGAACTTGATTTGGCACCGGGCTGGGCAAGAATGACAATGATTGAATCTATAAAGAAGTTTGCGGGCATTGATTTTGCACAGACTTCTACAGATGAAGAGGCAGAGGCACTTGCAAAATCCGTTGGAATTGAAGTGGAAAAGGGAATGACACGCGGCGAGATTATCAACCTTGCATTTGAGGAAAAGGTAGAGGATAACCTCGTTCAGCCAACCTTTATTTACGAATATCCGGTAGAGGTTTCACCTCTTGCTAAGAGATATAAGGATAATCCTGCATTCACAGAGAGATTTGAGGTATTTATCTTAGGTTGCGAATACGGCAACGCATTCAGCGAGTTAAATGACCCGATTGACCAAAAACAGCGTTTTATGTCGCAGGTTGAAAAGCGTGAAAAAGGCGACGAAGAAGCAAATATGATGGATGAAGATTTTGTCAACGCATTAGAATACGGACTTCCTCCGACGGGTGGTTTGGGTATTGGTATTGACAGATTGGTTATGCTCTTAACCGATAGCTCTTCAATTCGTGATGTTTTGCTCTTCCC
>JAZREZ010000053.1:0-12810 GCA_045661045.1 Clostridia bacterium | reverse complement strand
GAAGCTTAAGCTTAAGTTCCTGAACGATATCCATAAGTTCGTCGCGCTCTAAAATGCAACGACCTGAAAAAGGAATGCCTGCTCCTTTATCAATTATGTCTTCCAATTCATCCAATAATTCTAATCCATCCATTATTGTTTCCTCCTAAAATTTATTTATTAGAAAAGCGTACTAAGATTTTTTTATCTGACAACGCTTATTTATAATCGGGATAATTTCTTGTGGTACAAGACCGTCAAGTGAACCGCCGTAAGTGGCAATTTCTTTTACAATGCTTGAGCTTAAGAACATATATTCCTTATTGGTGTGCAAAAACAAGGTTTCCATTCCGGGAAAGAGCGCCTTGTTGGTAAGCGCCATCTGAAACTCGTATTCAAAGTCGGAAACCGCCCGAATTCCTTTGATTACAACCTTTGCGTCAATCTCTCTTAAAAAGTCAACCAAAAGACCTGAAAAAGAGCAAATTTCAACATTGGGATAATCCTTTGTAACCATTTGCAAAAGCTCAATTCTTTCGTCAACAGTAAAGAGCGGATTTTTTGAATTGTTTGTCAATACGGCAACCACAACCCTGTCAAAAAGCTTTGCTGAACGGTCAATTATGTCAAGATGTCCGTTTGTGCAGGGGTCGAAGCTACCGGGATAAACTGCGGTAATCATTTGCTGTCACCTCTTTTAAGGATGGTAACGGTCGTCTTTCCGTATGTTGCACGGCGCACTACCTGAAAGTCAATATGTTCGGGTATCTCGCCGTCCTTTTCGGTTTCGACAACGATTATGCCGTCATCGCCAAGAAGCGATCGTTTGCTTATAAGTTCAAACACGGGAGTAAGTAAACCCTTGTTATACGGTGGGTCTAAAAATATAATGTCAAATTTTAAAGAACAACCTGCAAGATAAGTATTTGCATCTTTTAAAACCAATGTAGCATTATCCAAAAGCTTTGCATTTTCGAGGTTTTGCTTTACACAAGCAAATGCCTGCTTGTCCTGCTCTACAAAAACACAATGTGAGCTGTGACGGCTAAGCGCCTCAATCCCAAGAGCACCACTGCCTGCAAAAAGGTCTAAAACACTTTCTGCCGGGAGATGAGTCTGGATAATATTAAAGACAGATTCTTTAACTCTGTCGGTTGTCGGACGAGTGGTTTCGCCTTCGATACACTTAAGCTTAAGCCCTCGCCTGATGCCCGAAATAACTCGCAAAAGAAGTCCTCCCAAAAGAATAAAATCTACTTTATATTTATATCGTAAATAGACGCATTTGTCAAGTGTTTTTTGAGTATAAAGAAAAAACCCCGCCGTGCCGTTTAGGCGGTCAAAGTAAAAACCTGGAAACCAGGTGGGGAAACGCCCAAAGACATTACAAGTCCACTGGATACCATAAGGTATGAGGCATGTGCGCCGCCTTCGGAGCAAGGACCCCTTTGAAAAAGTGTTGGTTTTACATTGTGTCCGCATCATCGTACAAAGCAGGGATATTTAATTTGTTTCTTTGATTAGTATATCATAGTATCCTGAAAATTACAAGATGAAAATTGCGGAAAGTTATGAAATTTAAGTTACTTTTATTGCGCAAATGTTACGAATTTTGCGGAAGCATTACAAGGTTTTTACATTTTACAAAAACCGTTGCAATATGGTTTTCTATTGATATAATGAGAATATTAACACCCGATAGCGAATAATATATTTTAAATCAAGGAGGGGTGAATGTGAGAATAGAGCGGGTAGCGGAAAACAAGATTAAGGTTTTAATTGATAGGGAAGAAGCTAAAGAGTGGAACATAACTGTAGGTAAAATTTCTCAGAATACCCCTGAGGCACAGCAAATGTTTCTGCACGCTATAAGTCTTGCAAAAGAGAGTGTGGATTTTTCGGTTGACGGGGCAAAGCTTTTCATAGAAACCATTCCGTCGTTTGAGGACGGGATAGGTATGTTTATCACAAAGGTGTCCAGCGACCATGAACTTGAAACGGCGGTTAATAACTGCGGTTATAAAGGCAAAGTCCGCAAAACTGAACTAAAGCCAAAGCGGGTAAAGGTTTATAAGCATATATACAGCTTTGATGAGCTTGATGATGCCTCAAAAGCGGCACAGATGCTCAAAGGCTTGTATCTTGGCAAAAGCACTCTTTATAAATTGGGTGAGAGATATTACCTTAACCTTGTGCCTGAAGAAACTATACATATTGTAGAGGCGGACCTTGTTCTTTGCGAGTTTGCGCACCGAGAGCAAAAATGTCAGTATTTGCTCGGGAAACTCAACGAATACGGCGAGGTTATGATAAAGGATAATGCACTTGAGGTCTTGGATAAATATTTTAGTTTTGTATAGTGTCGCTTTTGCGGCACTATTTTTTTGTAATAGAACAAATATATCCCGAATATATTTAACAAAAAGGGGTGGAGAAAATGGAAGAAAATAAAACTCATAGGATTACAATGGATAACAGAGAAAGCCTTACAGTTACAGGGGTTGAAGATGTAGAGAGCTTTGATGAAGAAAGAGTTGTTGTTATAACCAACATGGGAACCATGACGGTGATTGGCGATGATTTTCGCATCAGCAAGCTGAATGTTGATGATGGTCAGCTTGTAATTGACGGAAAAATCGATGAACTGCAATACAGCGACACATTAAGAAATGACAAAGATGGCGGATTTTTCCGCAGACTTTTTAAGTAGGGGTGGGGTATGAAGCTTACCTTTGGGGCAAACATTGAGTATTTTTTATGGTCGCTTTTAACGGGGGTTACCCTTGCGGTCATATACGATTTGATAAGATTGAGCAGAAAAATGATAAAAACAAAGGATATCCTTGTAAATATTGAGGATATTCTTTTTTTGTTTCTTGCGGGAGCAATCTGTGTGCTTGAAGCATATGTGATAAACAACGGCGTTATAAGAATTTACAGTCTTTTGACCGAAATTGCGGGATTTTTTCTGTATCGGCTCATTGTAGGACAGCGACTTGTAAACCTGATTTTTGCCATTTTTTCGTTTGTGGCAAAGCCATTTGTTCTTATCGCAAAAAAGTGGCGCAAAAGGGCTATGCAAAGGGCGGAAAATTCATTGACAAATGAGGAAGCTTAGTATATAATGGGAATATAATGTACTTATTGTAGGCTTTTATGCAACAAAGAAAGGATAAAGGCTATGAGCGCGAGGAAAAAATCGGACAGCAAGTTTAGAAAAATCGATATAAAGCGGGCGTTGGTAATCGGGGTTACTGCCATTATCGTTTTGTATTTCGGAGGAACGCTGATTTCTCAGCAAAGAACGCTTAATATCAAGAATGACGAAATAAAAGCACTTGAACAAAAAATAGCGGAAACTGCGGCAGAAACAGAAAGACTTAAGCAGGAAGTAGAAAATCTTGAAAATCCCGAATATATAGAAAAGATTGCAAGAGAAAGACTGGGGCTTATCGGGCCTAATGAGAGGGTTTTTGTTGATGCTAACAAGAGCAGCAAAACTCCGTAATATACGAACAATATAAATTCACATAAGATAATTCTTTTCAGGAAGGAACAAAAATCAATTATGCAGTTTGAAGTAGGAACAATTTTAGAGGGCAAGGTTACGGGTCTTGCGGCGTTTGGCGCATTTGTAGAGCTTCCCGATGGCAAAACGGGGCTTGTACATATTTCGGAGGTTTCGACCGAATATGTAAGTGATGTAAAAGAGCATCTTAAAGAGGGACAGACTGTAAATGTTAAGATTATCAGCCTTGACGGAGGAAAGATAAGCTTATCTATCAAACAGACGATGCCCGAAAAACCAAAGGCTGAGAGAAAAACAAAAACTTACGGCAAAAAGGCAGCACCTAAGGATGATGAGGTGCGTATGCCGCCTGAAGAATTTGATTTCGGAAGAAAGACAACCGATATGAGCTTTGATGATATGCTCTTGAAATTCAAGCAGGACAGTGACGAGAAGTTTCAGGATTTAAAGCGCAGTAACGATTCAAAGCGCAGCGGCGGATATAAACGCAATTACTAAAGCAGGAGGATTTTACTTATGTCAGGACATTCCAAATGGGCGACTATAAAAAGAAAAAAGGGTGCAATCGATGCAAAGCGTGGTAAGATTTTTACAAAAATCGGGCGTGAGCTTATGGTTGCAGTTAAAGAGGGCGGACCGGACCCCGACAGTAACTCAAAGCTTCGTGATGTTATAGCAAAGGCAAAGGCTAACAATATGCCAAACGATAACATTCAAAGAAGCATCAAAAAGGCTTCGGGCGAGGGCAGCACCAACGAATACTTTGAAATGGTTTATGAGGGCTACGGTCCGAGTGGTATCGCCGTTATGGTAGAAACCCTTACCGATAACAAAAACAGAACTGCAGGCGACCTCCGTCATTATTTTGATAAGAACGGCGGAAATCTCGGTCAGAACGGCTGTGTAGGCTTTATGTTTGACAGAAAAGGTATGATTGTTATCGAAAAGGCTGACTCAATTGACGAGGATACTCTTATGATGGAGGCTTTAGAGGCGGGCGCAGACGATTTCAATGTTGAGGATGATTGTTTTGAGATTATGACAACACCCGAAGATTTCAGCTCAACCCGTGATACTCTTGAAGCGGCGGGCTACACATTTGTTCAGGCTGAAATTAACTATATTCCGCAGACAACAACCGTACTTGCAAATGATGAGGATATCAAAAAGATGGAAAAGCTTATTGATATGCTTGAAGAAAATGACGATGTTCAGAATGTTTATCATACTTGGGAGATGCCTGAAGAAGAATAGGAGGAAAACCAATGCCTACTTTTTTGCACACAGCGGATTTGCATTTGGATACTGCTTTTTCGGCGCACTTTGATACAAAGGGTGCTGAAAAACGCCGCAGAGAAATGCTTGCTTGTGTGTCAGACATAATAAGCAGGGCAAAGGATAAAGACCTTTTATTGATTGCGGGCGATTTATTTGATACGGCAAATATAACGGCAGAAACAATTGCTTTTTTAAAGCGCAGTTTTGCTGAAATTCCTGATACAAAGGTATTTATATCGGCGGGAAATCACGATCCGTATACTCCCGAATCTGTTTATGCCAAAGAGAATTTTGGCTTAAATGTTCATATCTTTAAAGCCGGGCTTGAATGTGCCTATATACCCGAGCTTAAAACCAGGGTGTGGGGAGCAAGCTTTGATAAGCCTTACTGCAGTATGGACATAACACCCATCAAAAAGGAAGAGGGCATTTGCGATATATTGCTTCTTCACGGAGATATATACGGCAAAGATAATGAATATAATCCGATTGACAAAAGCTTTATAGAAAACTGCGGTGCTGATTATCTGGCACTTGGCCATATACACAAGCGTTCGGAAATTTTAAAGGCAGGAAACACATTTTATGCGTATCCCGGAGCGCCCGAGGGCAGAGGCTTTGACGAATGCGGTGATATGGGTGTATATGAGGGAAGTATTCAAGACGGCATAGTGACCGCAGAGTTTGTAAGAACATGCAAACGCAGAATGTTCCGCGAAGAGATTGATATAACGGGCAGGACAGACAGCCTTGATGCAGTAAAAGCCGTTAAGGATGCAATTCTTGAATTTGGCGGTACACAAGAGGATATATATAAGATTATTCTCAAAGGCAGAGTCGGGTCTGTAAACGCTTCTGCGGTGGGCGAAGAACTTTCGCAAGTTTTTTATCATATCGAAATCACAGACGAAACCGAGCCTTGCTACGATATAGAAAAGCTTTCGGAGAATAATGATTTATGCGGTGAGTTTGTGCGCCGTATGCAAAAAGAGATTGAAAAGGCAGAGGATAAGAAAATTTTGCAGGATGCTTTGATACTTGGAATTGACGCCTTGCTTGGAGGGCAGAGAGTATGAAAGTGATGATTGAGCAGATTAAAATAACAAGTTTCGGTAAATTAAAAGATTTTACTCTTGACCTAAAAGACGGCTTTAATGTTATATACGGCGAAAACGAATCGGGAAAATCCACGATACAGCTTTTCATAAAGGCTATGCTTTATGGTATGCCGAGCCGTAAAAAAGCAGACGAAGCTCTTAAGGAGCGGGAAAGGGCAATTCCCTGGGATGAAAACAAAGCATCAGGAGTTTTAATCCTTTCAGTTGCCGAAAAGAAAATAGAAATAAGAAGAAGTTTTGGAAAAACTTCGGCAGGGGACAAGTTTGAGGTGTGTGATGCCGTAACGGGCGAACCTTTAAGCGAATATACCGCCGAGAACATCGGCGAAAAGCTTTTTGGAATACCTTTAGAAGTTTTTGAGAGAACTCTGTTTATAAGACAGAGTAAAACCCTGGTGAGCGGAAGATGCGACGAGCTTTCGGGCAGACTTATGAATTTAAAGACAACCGGTGATGAATCGGTTTCGGCAGAGTCCGCTATTGAAAAATTAGAAAAAGAAAAAAGAAGTATAAAGGCAAAGGATAAAAGGTCGGCAAAAGGCAGAGTTGATGAACTGCTCGAAAAAATTGACGAACTTAAAAGAGAAAAGATTGAGCTTTTGACTCAGCTTTCGCAGACTGAGTCGGCAGAAAAACGACTTGCCGAGCTTAAGGCTGAAACTGAAAAAGCTCAAAAAGATGAAGAAGAATTAAAAACAGCATTTTTTAAGAGTATAGAATTTGAAAAGAATGCCGCAAAGCGTGAGCGTCTTAAAAGAATTGACGAATGTGATGCAAAAATTAAAGAGCTTGGCGAAAATCCCGATTTTGAAAAGGGCAAAGACCTTGATGCTGATTTGATAGAAAGGGCTCAAGCACTTGAAAAGAAAATTCTTGAGGATAAAAATGCTCCGCAAAGCAATCCTAAAAGTTATATATCCTTTGGGATTTGTGCAGCCCTGATTATTGCAGCTTTATTTGTGCCAAGTGCAATCGCAACCAGTGTGTTATTGATAATCGGAGCGGTTTTTGCGGCTTTTGGAGTAAAAGATATAAAGAATGCAAAGACTAATAAGAAAAAAGATGCAGCTCTTAAAGAGATAAAAACGGAGCTTTTTGATATTTTAAACAGATACGGCGCAAATGACAGCAGTGAGCTTTTGAAAATTCATACGACGTTTTTGGGTATAATGACACAGATTGAAAGTCTTAAAACGGCAAGAGCAGGATTTTTAGGAAGTGACACCTACGATGAGCTAAAGGCTGTTAAATGGGACGAAGATGCCCCTGAAAAATCCGCCGCAGAGCTTGAAAAGGAATTATCTTTTGTAAGAAAAAGACTTACCGAATTTGCGACCGAGCAAAAGGCGATTGAGATACGCATTGATTATGAAACAAGGATAACAAAAATCCCTGCGGATTATGATACAGAAATTATTGCATTATCCGAAGAAATTGAGAAATTAAATCAACGATATTCGGCTTGCGAAAAGGCACAACAGATTATCAGCGAGGCGCAGGAGGTATGGAAAGCAGAGATGCTTCCGCAGCTTAACGAAAGCGTAAACTCGATTATTGAAAGGCTTACGGCGGGCAAATACCAAAGCGTAAGAGTGCTGAGCGATTATCGTATGAGATTTAACAGCGAGGACAGTTTTTATGATGCAGAATATTTAAGCTTTGGAACGCACGAGCAAATATATTTGTCGTTAAGACTTGCAATGGCAGAACTTATCTGTGAGGGCTTGCCCGTATTTTTAGACGACATACTGACAAGCTATGATGATGAGCGTACAAAAAATGCCATAGAATATCTTGGCACTATGAGTGGCAGACAGATAATATTGTTCACCTGCCACAAAGGCGATGCGGAATTTGCAGATAAAACAAAAGCATATACATTTAATATATAAAACTGAAAAATGAAAGGAGAAATATTATGGCAGCAGAGATTAAAAATGATAAGGGTATGATTCGTATTTCCAATGCGGTTCTTGCAAAGCTTGCAGGCTATGCCGCAACAAAATGTTATGGCGTAGTAGGTATGGCGGTTCGTTCAAGCAAAGACGGAATTGCCAAGCTTTTAAAGAAAGAAAATATGGATAAGGGCATTAAGGTAAGTGTTTCTGGCGATGTCATTGATGTTGCGCTCTTTGTTATAATGGAATACGGCGTAAATGTAGGTACAGTCGGCGATATTATAAAGAGCAATGTAAAATACCAGATTGAAGAAATGACAGGACTTAAGGTCGGCTCAGTAACTGTTAATGTGGAAAGCATAAGAGTTAACTAATCAGAAAGGAAGTTTAAGAAATTGAGAACTTTAACGGGCAAAGAAATAAGGCTGATGATTGAGTCGGCGGCAAATAATTTGCAGAACAATAAAAAAATGATAAACGATTTGAATGTATTTCCTGTTCCCGATGGCGACACGGGCACAAATATGGGACTTACATTCGGTGCGGCGGCGGCAACTGCTGTTGCTGATACAAGCAAAACTGCGGGAGATACAATAGGCGTGCTTGCAAAGGCGTCACTCAGAAACGCAAGAGGTAACTCGGGTGTAATTTTATCACAGATACTTCGTGGTGTTTCGGGCGCATTAAAGGGCAAAGAGGTTATCTCGGTTGAAGATTTAAAGGATGCGGCAGTTGGCGGCAGAGATACTGCATATCGTGCAGTAATGAAGCCGACAGAGGGTACAATCCTTACAGTAATTCGCGAATCAGCAGAATTTGCGGAGGAAGCCTTTGAAAATTACGATGATGCGGCGGAATTTTTCTATGCTATAATCGACGAGGCTAAAAAGAGCCTTGCAAAAACCCCTGAGATTTTACCCGTTTTAAAGCAGGCGGGTGTTGTTGATGCGGGCGGTTGCGGTGTTGTTACTCTTTTAGAGGGTGCGGCAGAATATCTTAAAACAGGTGAGGTTATCGCACTTAAAGAGGGCGGTGAAACATTTACCGCAACAACAAAAGCACAGACTGCAGATATTGATACTGCAAATATAAGATTTTGCTATTGTACAGAATTTATTATACAAAAATCATCCCCTGACCGTCAGACTACTCAGTTTGAGGCGGCAATAAGCCCTAAGGGTGATTGTATGCTTGTTATTGATGATGAGGATATTGTAAAGGTACATATCCACACCAACAACCCGGGATTTGTAATCGAGCAGGCGTTAAAGCTGGGCGAACTTATCAACATCAAAATTGATAATATGAAATATCAGCACAGCGAAATAATAGAAGAAGAACCAAAAGAGCTGAAAAAATACGGCGTTGTAGCTGTTTCAGCAGGAAGCGGTCTTGCCGAAGTTTTAAAGAGTATCGGCGTTGATATGATTGTTGAGGGCGGACAGACTATGAACCCCAGCACTCAGGACCTTTTAGATGCAACTATGAAGGTTAATGCTGAAACTGTTTACATTCTTCCGAATAATAAAAACATTATACTTGCGGCAGAGCAGGTTAATGACATCTGCGAAAAGAATGTTGTGGTTATCCCCACAAAGAATATTCCTCAGGGAATTTCTGCAATGCTGGCATTTGACCCTGAAGCAGAGGCGGATGCCAATACAGAGGCTATGAATGAAATGATGTCACTTGTTAAATGCGGACAGGTTACATTTGCAGCTCGTGATTCTGCAGTTGGCGGATTTGAAATTCACGAGGGCGATGTTATGGGTATGGTAGGTTCTGATATTACAAATATCGGTTCTGACCTTAACGATGTTTCATTTGAGCTTACAGAAAAAATGATTGATGAGGATACCGCAGTTGTTACAATTTATTACGGCGAGGATACCGATGAAGAAACTGCTCAGGCTTTGGCTGACAGACTTTCGGAAAATCATAAGGATATAGATTTTTCTGTAATATCGGGCAATCAGCCTGTTTACTATTATATGATAGCGGTAGAGTAAAACGGAAAGGTGTTGAGGCTTTGTGCTAAAGCTGAATACTGACATTCGTTATCTTAAAGGAATAGGTGAAAAACGCGCCGGGCTTTTTAATAAGCTTGGCGTGTTTAATATCGGCGATTTGATAAGATTTTTGCCGAGAGCCTACGAGGACAGAACAGATGTCCGGGAGATATGCGATATCGAAGAGGGCGAAAGTGTATGTGTGAGGGCGTCGCTCGCCGGAGGCGTGCGTTCTTTTCGTGCACGCACAGGTTCAAAGGTTGTTCAGACAAGAGTTTCTGACGGAACCGGAATTTTAAACCTGACATGGTTTAATGCACCATATGTTGCAGATGCGCTCTCTAAAAGTGAATATTTCACCTTTTTTGGTAAAGTGAGCCGCAAGGGGATGATTTTCGAAATGATAAATCCGATTATCGAACCCGAAACAAGAAGCGGTGAAAAGACTGGTAAAATTATTCCGATTTATCCCTGCACAAAGGGACTTACCCAGCAGAATATAAGAGGTGCGGTAGAGTCTGCGCTTAACAATCTGGAAGAGCCAATTGCGGATATTATTCCCGATTACATAAGAGAAAAATATTCGCTTTTAAATGCAGATAAGGCAATCCGCACGATGCACTTTCCTGAAGAATTCGGCGGGTTTGAGGAGGCGCATAAAACGCTTGCTTTTGAAGAATTTTTGGTTCTTCAAGCGGGAGTTGCGTCATCTAAAAGATACAGAAAAGGCAAGGAAGCGCCGCAGATTTCAGATGTAAAATGTATTGCAGAATTTGCAAGAAATCTGCCATTTGAGCTGACGACGGCACAAAAGCGGGTGATTAACGAAATATCTGCAGATATTAAAAAAGCTTCGCCTATGAACCGACTTGTGCAGGGCGATGTAGGTTCGGGCAAAACGGTGGTTGCGGCGGCAGTTATGTACGCTGTTGCAAAAGCGGGCAAAACATCTGCAATGATGGCACCTACCGAGGTGCTTGCGAAGCAACACTATAACAGCCTCAAAAAAATGTTTGAAAAATTTGACATAGAGGTTGCATATTTAACCGGCGGACAAAAAGCGGCTGAAAGGCAACAAAATCTTGAACTTATCGAAAGCGGCAAGGCTCAGGTTATAGTTGGAACTCATGCGCTTATTACGGGCAAGGTTAAAATTGAAAATCTTGCGCTTGCTATAGCTGACGAGCAACATCGCTTTGGGGTAAGACAGAGAACGGCTTTGATGGGTAGCGAAACTATCCATAACCTTGTTATGACGGCAACCCCTATTCCAAGAACGCTCTCGCTTATAATGTGCGGGGATTTGGATATTTCTGTGATTGACGAACTTCCGCCGGGCAGAAAGCCGGTAAAAACTTTAGCAGTTGGCGAAAACAAAAGGCGCAGCGCAGAAAAATTTATACTTGAAAAGCTTGACGAGGGCAGACAAGCCTACTTTATATGCCCGCTTGTAGAAGAGTCAGAGGCGATAGATGCAAATGCGGTTGAGGAATATTTAAAAGAGCTTAAAAAAGGTGCATATAAGAATAGAAAAATCGAGGCACTTCACGGCAGAATGAAGCCTGCTGAAAAAGATGATATAATGAAGCGTTTTGCAAACCATGAGATAGAGGCGCTCGTTGCAACCACTGTTGTTGAGGTTGGAGTAGATGTTCCCAACAGTACCATAATGGTGATTGAAAATGCTGAACGATTTGGACTTTCTCAGCTTCATCAGCTAAGAGGCAGAGTCGGCAGAGGCGAGCATCAATCTTATTGCATTATGTTTTGCAAAACCAATGGTGAAACCGCAAGAGAGCGTATGAAAATTATGTGCGAAACAAATGACGGCTTTAAAATTTCCGAAAAGGATCTGGAGCTTCGCGGTCCGGGTGAATTTTTGGGGACAAGGCAGCACGGTATGCCCGTTATGAAGGTAGGAAATCTTGAGAGCGATATGCAGATTTTAAGAGATGCACACGATGCAGCACTTCAAATTCTTGAAAATGACCCTGACCTTTTAAATCCGCAGAACAACAATTTAAAAACCAAAATCCAGGAAAATATTGATAAGCTTGGCGGAGTTTTAAACTAATCTGTAACCAAAAAACATATTCAGAATATACTGATAACATAAATGGCTGTGGAGGTGATTCTGAAATGTTTAGGAGAAACTGCGGGTGCAACAAAAAATGCGGGTGTTCGCTTGGTTCTTTGCTGATTGCGGCAGGAGCGGGAATACTTATTGCGTACATAATTCCGTATTATCTTCTGATAATTCTCTTAGGAATTGCCTTTGTGACGGCGGGCATATGGCTTGTCGGCAAATATTAAATCAGCGGAAAGAGGTATTTTTATGCAAGTTGTTGTAGTGAAAGCACCTAAGATGCTAAGAGGGTTGCTCAGAATTATGTTTAAAATTAAGAAACCTGAAAGAAATGAATAAAACAGATCATCACCCCATAATTATTATAGGGGTGATGATTTTGTTTATATGGCTTAAAAAACGAACGCTGATATATTTTTTCTGCATTCTGCTTGCAATATCGCTTGTTGTTATATGTGCTTCCGTAAAAGAGGCGGGGGTTGATATAACCGCACCGGATACCGAACCTGTCGATTTGCCGCTTTCAAACAAAACGATATTGATTGACAGCGGTCACGGCGGATTTGATGCGGGCGCATCGGTTGATGGCGTTTTAGAAAAGAATATAAATTTAAGCGTTTCGCTAAAGCTTCAGGACTGTCTTAAAGAGCTTGGAGCAAATGTGGTTATGACGAGAGATAAGGATGTTTCAACTAAAGACGAAAGCCGAACAGATGGGACAAGCGACAAAGTGTCCGATATGCACCGAAGAAAAGAAATGATTTCCGAAAGTGGTGCGGATATATTTATAAGTATACATATGAATAAGTTTCCGCAAAGCAAATATTGGGGAGCGCAGGTTTTCTATGCCAGAACTCCCGAAAATTCACGGGTTCTGGGCGAGGGAATTCAGGCATCGCTTTTAAAAACCCTA
>JAZREZ010000052.1:0-48382 GCA_045661045.1 Clostridia bacterium | reverse complement strand
AAGCTCATCGGTTCTGCTCAGCGTGTTCCTGTTCCTACAGGTTCTACAACAATCTTAACAGCAGTTGTTAAGGGCGAGAACGTTACTAAGGAAGGCATCAACGCTGCTATGAAGGCTGCAGCTTCTGAATCTTTCGGCTACAACGAAGATGAAATCGTATCTTCAGACGTTATCGGTATGAAGTACGGCTCACTCTTTGATGCTACTCAGACAATGGTTTGCGACCTTGGCAACGGACTTTATGAGGTTCAGGTTGTTTCTTGGTATGATAACGAGAACAGCTACACAAGCCAGATGGTTAGAACTATTAAATACTTCGCAGAAATCTAATCTTAAAAATTTTGACGGGAGCAAATGCTCCCCTCTTTTTTTTGTATAAAATTATCTAAAATTTGGCAAAATAATACTTGAAAAAATTGTCTATAAGTGTTATCATTAAATTATAGTGGGCGGGAAGTTGATTTTTTTGAGGAAAGGATTTAATCGCTATGATGAGATTACAAAAGTTTTTGGCAAGCTGCGGCGTTGCCTCAAGGCGAAAAGCAGAGGAACTTATTGCAAAGGGGCAAGTATCTGTCAATGGCGAAATTGTCCGTGAAATGGGCGTATCTGTTGATGAGGATAAAGATGTTATTGAATTTAACGGACAGATAGTTCGCCCTGCCAATAAAATGATTTATGTTATGCTCAACAAGCCCGAGGGGTTTGTGACAACGGTTTCTGACGACAAGGGCAGAGAAACAGTTATGAGTCTTGTTTCCGAAATCCCCGTAAGGATTTATCCCGTCGGCAGACTTGACTATGATACAGAGGGTTTATTACTTCTCACCAATGACGGTGACCTTACTTATAAGATTACACATCCTAAGAATAATATAGAAAAGACATATATTGCAGAAGTTACGGGCAATATAACAATGGATACAATTCTCAATTTAAGACGAGGCGTTATGATTGACGGCGTAAAGACAAGCCCTGCAAAGGTAGAGGTTATAGGTGCAACAAGGCTTGGCACAAAGATTGAGATTACCATTCACGAAGGCAGAAACCGCCAGGTAAGAAAGATGTTTGAGGCGGTTGGTTGTATAGTTAAAAAGCTTAAGAGAACCGAAGAAGCAGGACTAAAGCTTGGACATCTGCCTCTTGGTAAATGGAGAAAGCTTTCAGAGTCCGAGGTTAATATGCTCAAAAAAATCGGTACGGGCAAAAAATCCTCAGCCGAGAAAAGCAGAAGCATTATGAAAAATGCTTCAAAACAAAAAAGAAGATAATTTTTTAATCATAAACATTCAAGGAGGAAACTTAGACGATGGGTAAATTAGACGATTTACAACAAAAGCGTTTTGACACCCTTAAAGGCAGCGGTGACACAACCGCAAGAGAAAGAATTGCTATGCTCTTTGATGCCGGCAGTTTTGTTGAGCTTGATGCCTTTGTAAAAAACAGATATAAAGAGCTTAACTTGCCTGAAAAAGATGCTCCCGCTGAAGGAGTTATCACCGGTTACGGAACAGTTGACGGAAGACTTGTGTATGCGTATTCGCAGGATTCTTCTGTGATTGGCGGTTCAATAGGCGAAATGGGTGCAAAAAAGATTTCAAAGGTTTTGGATATGGCGGTTAAAATGGGTGCGCCCGTAGTTGCCATTTGCGATTCAAACGGTGCAAGACTCGAAGAAGGGGTAGATGCTCTCTGCGGCTTTGCTCAAATTCTTAACAAGAGTGCAAAGCTTTCGGGAGTTGTTCCGCAGATTTCAGTAGTTTTAGGTGCTTGTGCGGGCGGTGCTGCATTTGTTCCCGCAATGAGCGATTTTGTTTTCGTTGTTGACAACAAAACAAAGATGTTTTTAAATGCTCCATCTGTTTTGGGTAAGGAAGCAGATGATTTTGGTACAGCACTTTCTCACGCTGAAAAAACAGGTGTTGCAAGTGTAAGATGCGAAAGCGAAGCCACTTGCTTTACAAAGGTTAAGGAGCTTATCGGCTATCTGCCTTTAAATAATCTTGAGGGTACACCGCTTTATGAGTGTGACGATGACCTTAACAGATTATCACAGAACTTAAATGCTATGGACTATGAAAGCTACAATATGAAGTCTTTAATAGCGGAAGTCGTTGATAATGGTGCGATTTTTGAAATTGCTCCTGAATTTGCGAAAAATATCATCACTTGTTTTGCAAGACTTAACGGCGCAACTGTTGGTATTGTTGCAAATCAGCCTGCTGAAAACGAAGGATTACTTGACATAGATGCATCTTTAAAGGGTGCAGGATTTGTAAGATTTTGTGACAGCTTCAACATCCCTGTTGTTACATTTACAGATGCCAAAGGCTATGTAAAGAGCGAGGAGATGGAAAACGGCGGTATAATCCGTTACGGTGCAAAGCTTTTATATGCGTTTGCAGAAGCTACTGTTCCTAAGGTAAATGTTGTTGTTAAAAAGGCATACGGAACAGCGTTTGTTGCTATGAACAGCGGTGCAGACATTACACTTGCTTATCCTACGGCGGAGATTGCCGTTATGGATGCTGTTGGTGCTGCAAATATTATGTTTAAAGACGATGTTGCAGATTCACCGGACCCTGTAAAGACAAGAGAAGAAAAGACAGCAGAATACATTAAGGAAGTTGCAAGTCCTTATATTGCGGCAGCTCGCGGATATGTTGATGATGTTATAGAACCTGACTCTACAAGACCAAGAATTATAAGTGCACTTGAAATGCTTATGAGCAAGCGTGAAAGCAGTTTTGCTAAAAAGCACGGCAATGTTCTTTAAGGAGGGTAATATATGACATTACAAGAGGCGCTGTCAACGGGCGGTATGGTAACTCTTACGGGACTTTTGATAGTTTTTTCCGTGCTTGTTATCTTAATGCTTGTAATGATGGCAATGAAAAAGGTTTTTTATAAAGAAGAAAAACCTCAGAAAGAGGTAGCGCCCCAACCCGTACAGGTTGCAGAGGTTCCAAAGGAAGACCCTAATCTTATTGCGGTGCTCACGGCGGCGATTGCGGCAAGTCTTAATACATCAACATACAATCTTAACATCAAATCGTATAAAAGAGTATCAAATAACGCTCCTGCATGGAACAGAGCGGGACTTAATGATGTAATAGACTCAAGATTTTAGAATGAAAGGAAGATTTTAAAATGAGAAAATTTATTATAAATGTTAATGGCGTATCATACGAGGTAGAGGTTGAAGAGGTTGGCGGAGTTTCTGCTCCCGTAGCTGCACCTGTTGCTGCACCGGTTGCTGCACCTGCACCTGCACCTGCACCTGCTCCTGCTGCTGCTCCTGCTCCCGCACCTGCGGCTGCTCCTGCGGGCGCTACAAGCGTATCTGCACCTATGCCGGGTACTATCGTATCTGTTAAGGTGTCTGTTGGTCAGACCGTTAATGCCGGTGATGTTCTCTGCGTATTGGAAGCTATGAAGATGGAAAATGAAATTATGGCACCTGCAGCGGGTAAGGTTGTTGCGATAAGCGCAACTCAGGGTGCTACAGTTAATACAGGGGACTTACTTGTTTCATTAGGATAATAAAGGAGTACTGATATGTTAGAAACTTTTACTAACTTTATGGGCAGCACGGGTATTGCCGCATTGATTGAGTCAATGAAGAGCGGCGGAAGTATCTTAGAGGTAATAGGCACACCTTTAATGCTGATTATTGCTTGTGTTTTGCTCTATCTGGCTATTGTTAAAAAGTTTGAGCCGTTGCTCCTTTTGCCTATCGCATTCGGTATGCTTCTCTCAAACTTGCCTATGTTCGCAAATTCGGGCGCAATTATGATGCACCCTGAATATTTTACCGATACTAAGTATATGATAGATGGTCATCTTGATATTCAGATGATACTTTCAAACGGCGGTCTTCTTGATTTATTGTATCTGGGCGTAAAGCTTGGTATATACCCGCCTCTTATATTCTTAGGCATCGGTTGTATGACAGACTTCGGTCCGCTCATTGCAAACCCTAAGAGTATTATATTGGGTGCTGCGGCACAGCTTGGCGTATTTTTGACATTCTTAGGTGCGCTTGTGCTTGGCGCGCTTGTTCCCGGAATAAATTTCGGGGTAGAAGAGGCAGCTTCTATTGGTATTATCGGCGGTGCTGACGGTCCTACCGCTATATATGTAACAAAGACACTTGCTCCGCACCTGCTTCCTGCAATTGCGATTGCGGCATATTCATATATGGCACTTATTCCCGTTATTCAGCCGCCTATTATGAAAGCTCTTACAACTAAAGAAGAGCGTTCAATCGTTATGGAACAGCTTCGTCCTGTAAGCCGTACAGAAAAGCTTATATTCCCGGTTATAGTTACAATCGTTGTTGCACTTATCGTTCCTGATGCAGTTTCTTTGGTCGGTATGCTGATGCTTGGTAACTTAATCAAGGAAAGCGGGGTTGCTGAAAGACTTTCAAAGGTTGCACAAAACGGTCTTATGAATGTTATTACAATATTCCTGGGAATCACAGTTGGCGCAACTGCAAAGGCTGAAACCTTCTTGACGGGCGAAACTATAGGTATTGTTGTTTTAGGCCTTGTTGCTTTCTGCTTCAGTACAGCAGGCGGACTTATACTTGGTAAGATTATGTGTAAATTAACAGGCGGAAAAATCAATCCCCTTATTGGTTCTGCGGGTGTTTCTGCAGTTCCTATGGCGGCTCGTGTTTCGCAGATGGTGGGACAGAAAGAAAATCCTTCAAACTTCTTGCTTATGCACGCTATGGGCCCCAATGTTGCGGGTGTAATCGGCTCGGCAGTTGCCGCAGGCGTATTCCTCGCACTTTATGCACACTAAAATTTTAGGAGGTAATATAAATGGCTAAAGTCGGAATAACCGAAACCGTGTGTCGTGACGCACACCAGTCACTTATTGCTACAAGAATGACTACTGACGAGATACTTCCCGCACTTCCCTTGCTTGACAAGGTTGGATATCACTCTTTAGAGGTTTGGGGCGGCGCTACATTTGATGCGTGTCTTAGATTTTTGAACGAGGACCCCTGGGAAAGACTCAGAAAGATAAGAGCGGCAGCTCCCAAAACTGATTTGCAGATGCTTTTCCGTGGACAGAATGTCTTGGGATACCGCCATTATGCAGACGATGTGGTTGAATATTTTGTTCAGAAATCAATCGCAAACGGCATAAATATTTTAAGAATTTTTGACGCACTTAATGATGTCCGCAATCTGCAGACAGCAATAAATGCAACAAAGAAAGAAAAAGGTCATGTTCAGGCGGCGATTTCTTATACAATCAGCCCTGTTCATAACAATGAATACTTTGTAAAGCTTGCAAAGGAATACGAGAATTGCGGTGCAGACTCAATCTGTATCAAGGATATGGCAGGCTTGCTCACTCCTTATACCGCATATGATTTGGTAAAGGCTCTTAAAGGAGCTGTTAAAATACCCATTCAGCTTCACACACACTACACAAGCGGTGTAGGTTCTATGACATATTTAAAGGCGATTGAAGCGGGTGTTGATGTTGTTGACTGTGCGCTCTCGCCAATGGCGCTTGGTACTTCTCAGCCGCCGACAGAGCCACTCGTTGCAACACTTCAGGGCAGTGAATACGATACAGGCATTGATTTAAATGCACTTACTGAGATTGCAGATTACTTTAAGCCAATGCGCGATAAGTATTTAGAGAGCGGTCTTATGAATACCAAGGTTTTGGGTGTTGATATCAATACTCTTAAATATCAGGTTCCGGGCGGTATGCTTTCAAACCTTGTTTCTCAGCTTAAACAGCAGAACGCTGAAGATAAGTTTGAGGAGGTATTAAAGGAAATCCCCAGAGTGCGTGAGGATTTAGGATATATTCCGCTTGTTACTCCCACCAGCCAGATTGTTGGAACACAGGCTGTTTTAAATGTAATTATGGGTGAAAGATACAAGATGGTAACCAAGGAAACCAAGGGTATCTGTAAGGGTGAGTACGGAAGAACTCCGGTTCCGATTGATGAAGAATTCAGAAAGTCAATCATCGGCGACGAAAAGGCAATCACCTGCCGTCCTGCTGACTTAATCAAGCCCGAGCTTGAAAAGCTTAGGAAAGATGCGGCAGAATGGACAGAGCAGGAAGAGGATGTATTATCCTATGCACTCTTTGACCAGGTTGCAGTAAAGTTCTTTGAACAGCGTCGTGCACAAAAGTACAATATCGACAAAGACACCGTTGATATGGAAAATAAGGTTCATTATATCTAAGAAAAAAGCCATTGCTCATAAGAGCAATTTCTTTTTTGCACTATTTAATTTCTTTGCCACCGTCGCCGATGTCTGTGATGTAAAAGGATGCGTTATGTCCGAATTTTTCATCATAAATTGGGCCGAGAGCGTCAATAAAGTCCTGCGTGTTTTCTGCTTTGACAACGCTGACAGTACAACCGCCAAAGCCTGCTCCCGTCATTCTGGAGCCGATAACATAGGGAAGCTTTCTTGCCTCGTGAGCGAGAAAGTCAAGCTCATCACAGGACACCTCGTAATCATACTGAAGTGAATCGTGAGATGCATTCATAAGCAGACCAAAGGTTTTAAGGTCGCCTGATTTTAATGCATCAACACTCTTTTTAACTCTGTCACATTCATAAACAACATGCTTAACACGCTTTTTAACAATCTCATCATCAATTATATCTTTATTAGCCTCAAATTCTTCAACCGAGATATCCGAAAGTTGAGTAATGTGAGGCAGAACGGTCTGCATCTTTTTAAGACCTGCATCGCACTCTCCTCGTCTTTCATTATACTTTGAAGAGCCGAGCGAGTGCTTTTTATTTGTGTTTGAAAGAACAAGGCAACAATCGCCGAGTGCAAGAGGAACAAGCTCATAGTTAAGGGTTGCGCAATCCAAATAAATTGCGTGGTTCGCTTTACCCATAGCCGATGCAAACTGATCCATAATTCCGCATTTTACGCCGATGTAGTTGTGCTCTGCCTTTTGCGAAAGTTTTGCCATTTCAATCATATCAACATCTTTTTGAATGTTGTTTTTCTCGTTTGAAAATGTTGCAAACATAAGTGCAGTAGATACCTCAATTGCTGCAGAAGAAGAAAGTCCGCCGCCGTGAGGAGTTGTATCGTGATATAAAAGGTCACAGCCGACAATATCGTAGCCCGCATTTAAAAGCTCAAGAGCAACGCCAAGCTGATAGTCACCCCATTTAAGAGTGTCCTTGTATTTTTCAAGGTCGCAGATTTTTGCTTCAACCAATATATCAAGGTCGGTAGCTTTAAGGCGTATAACATCATCATCACGCTTTCTTGCGACAATGGTAGTTTTCATCGTAAGCGCCGCAGGGAAAACGGGACCG
The DNA here is from genome assembly GCA_045661045.1 of Clostridia bacterium. Classification (GTDB taxonomy): domain Bacteria; phylum Bacillota; class Clostridia; order Monoglobales; family Monoglobaceae; genus UMGS1820. The sequence continues at coordinate 41,046 of JAZREZ010000052.1, read as the reverse complement.
CCGTTATAGTCGGTATGTTCACCGATTAGATTAACTCTGCCGGGAGATGCGAAAACTCGTAAGTCCTCATCACTTCCGCCAAAGGTTTCTGTAAACTGTTTTTTAAGGTCGTTTATCATATAAAACCCTCCTGAAATTTTTCGCTGATACTAGTGTAACATAAATCCTTAAATTTTACAATACAAAATTAAAATTTTCGATGGCACGCAATGTCACTTTAAAAAGATGTATTATCAGTTTGTGCAGCGGGGAATTCACAATCCTTAAGGCCCGCCGCATAAAAATTCCATAGAAAAGGAGAAGAATATGTTTAACTTTAACACAACAAAACGCCAGCCTGAACTCAATTCAGCAGTAAAGGGCGCAGATGAAACCAATGCAAAGGTTGCAGAACTTGAATCGCAGAGCCGTGAGTTTCAAAAGAAAAATCCTCAGTTCGATATGAAGAAAGAATTTGAGAATATGGATTTTGCAAACTATATCTTAAAAAACGGATTATCCGTTGAGGATGCGTATTTCCTGACACACCGTGATGAGATACTCAAGGGCGTGGCAACCCAGGCGACAGACCGCTTAAACGCTCGCCGTGACAGAATAGCAGAAAATGGCGCGGGCAAGAACAGCCCCGCTTCTGTCAAGAAAAACCCCAAAGATATGTCGGATAAAGAAATTGATTCGATTATCGAGAGAGTTCAGAACGGCGAAAAAATAAGCTTCTAAAAAATAAGAAAAGGAGATTTGATATGAGCATAAACTACAATACTCAAACTACTACAACAAACAAAGCGGGCAATAACTTATCGCCCGAAATGAAAAGCTACTATGACAGAGCGCTTATACGCTTTGCAAGCCCCAAGCTTGTGCACGCACAGTTTGGACAGAAAAAGCCTATTCCTCAGGGAAGCGGCAAGACAATAGAATTCAGAAAGTTCAGTCCTCTTCCGAAGGCACTAAAGCCTCTTATCGAGGGCGTAACTCCTAAGGGTAATTCGCTTAATGTAACAACGGTTGAGTCAACAGTTGAACAGTATGGTGATTATATTACACTTTCGGATATGCTGACACTTTCTGCAGTTGACTCGGTAGTCAGCGAAACTCAGGCGGTTCTTGGCGACCAGGCGGGACGCACTCTTGACACGGTTGTCCGTGAAAAGATAAATGCGGGAACAAATGTTCAGTACGGCACAGGCAAGACAGACAGAAGCTTGCTTGTTGGCGGACTTGCAAAATATGAGGATAATGACTACTTAAATGTTGCCGCTGTTAAAAAGGCGGTTGCAACACTTAAGCGTAACAATGCGGCACCTTTTAAGGATGGCTGTTATGTTGCAATCATTCATCCCGATGTTGCAAATGACTTGACTAACGACCCCGAATGGAAGGCTGTTAAGCAGAATGTAGACCCTGAAGATTGGTACAAGGGTGCTATCGGCAAGGTTCACGGCGTTGTATTTTTTGAATCAACCGAGGCGAAGATTTTCCGCGCGGCAAATTTGAGAAATGCAGACAATCTTGAAAAGGGCGATGCCGAAAGCCTTACAATAGCATCTGTTAACGAGGGTGTAATTACAATCTGTGAGGATTTGAGCCAGGATGATGCAACTGCATTGGCAGGCAGAAGTGTTCAGATAAACGGTTTTGATTGCAAAATAAGCTCTGCGACAAGCGGAACTGCAGGTAATGCGACAATTACTTTAGAAGAAGAAATTACCGAAAACATTACCGCAGGTTCAACTATCTATCCAAGCGGTGCAGGCGCTGACGGCAGAGATATTTATTCTACCCTCTTTATCGGACAGAACGCGTATGGTGTTACAAACATCACGGGCGGCGGCCTTGAAACTATCTTAAAGCAGAAGGGCAGTGCCGGAACGGGCGATCCGCTTGACCAGAGAAGCACGGTTGGCTGGAAGGCAACACAGACTGCAGAAATTCTTTCACCTGAATTTATGGTAAGAGTCGAAACAACCTGCAGTTACTAATTAAGGATTTTTAAAGGAGGATAAATATGGCTAAAAATACTAAAAAAATAGCGGGGGCAGACCTTGAGGCTTACTATAACGAGCCGGTACCCGTTTTGCTCATAAAAGACAATGCAAAATACAAGGATGATGTAACTGTCACCGTGAACGGCACAAATTATCAGATTCAGCGTGGGGTTCAGGTTATGGTTCCGAGAAGGGTAGCTCTCGTGCTTGAAAGAAGCCGTGAGCAGGAGCTTAAGGCGCAGTCTTACCTTGAGAGTCTGAAGGGATAGGTGCTGTGTGAAGATTTTAAAAGCAATAGAGAAAGCAGATGCACTTTGTCCCAACAATTATACTCTTGAGGAAAAACTTGAGTGGTGTGATGAGCTTAGCGCAGATTTAAAGCGCAACATCATAAAGGAGTATGAGGTTATCGAAACTCAAGCTTCTTCAAAGGGTGAGGTTATTCTGCCTGACGATATTGACATAAGCGATATTGAGTGTGCATATCTTGGCAACACCCTGATAGAGAAACTAGATTTCAGAAGCTTTATGGCAGGGGCAAGTGATTTGGAGTTGGGCAGCAAAAAGCTGAAGATTATCATACTTAAAAAGCACGAAGCAATACGCACAACCGAGATTGCGGGCGAGTTTAATACGGGCAGTAACTTTATTGAAATTATACTTGCTCCGTTCGTTGTGGGTGATAAAATCCTTATAACAGATGACTCGGTAAGCTGTCAGTGCCATGTTTTAGAGGTTCAGCCTGAAAAAATGATACTTGACGATGATACCCTGATGCCCAAAACGGCTGCAAATCTTACAATCAAAAGAATTATAACCGATGAAACGGCTGTTGAGTCGCCCTACGACAATATGTATGTGGAATTTTTGCTTGCAAAGATGGCGCTTTATCAGCATGATTATGTAGGCTACAATGCGCATCTTATCCAGTATAACAGCCTATATGAGAGCCTCCGTCGGGATTATAAAACCCGAAATCCCCTGACAACGATTACTAATTTTAAGAATTACAGCCGTGTATAACGGAGATAAGGAGGTCTGAATATGCCATTACCACGCTTTGAAGCAAGAGCGAATGCAAAGGTAAATTTAAAGGTCTTTAAAGGACTTGACAGAAGGGATAAAATCGGTGACAGCTCCTTTAGTGAGATGGTGAATATGTCACCTGATTCCATTCCTTCGCTGGCGGTGAGAAAGGGAAGAAAAAAGATTGCTGACCTTTCAGGCGCTACAAATATTTGCGCTCCTGAATTTTCGGGCGGTGAGCTGACTGACTTTACGGGAGTTATGAACGGTGATTTCTATTACAAAGGAGTAAAGGCTGACGGGGAAAAATTAAGCGACGGCTTAAAATCAATAGCCGATTTCAACGGAAAGATTTGTATTTTTCCCGACAAGGTGTACTACGATTATCTGCCAAACCCGGAAACGGGCGAGGCAGACAATCGCCTTATCTCTATGGAAAAGATAATCACAGTAGAGGGTGCAACATTTTATTCATCATACGATGAATCAAGCGGGTATTACACAGCGTATATTTCAAAAGCAGGTGCGGGCTTTGCCCAGAGCTTTTCAAAGGGCGACAGTATAGTGATATCAGGTTCTTTGAAAAACGATGTCAAGGTAATGGAAAGCCACAAGGATTTTGCCGCCGAAAATGATATTGTAAGTGCAGTTGCCCAGAGTGTTACAGGGGACAAAATTGACCTTATCCTCTACAATAAAAAGGGTGAAAAGGTTACATTTACAAACGGAACAGAAAGTGCAAAGATTACTTTAAAGATTGCGATTCCCGATATGAACCATATCTGCGTTCATAATAATCGTCTGTGGGGAACATCGCGGTCGGGTGAGTATATCTACGCATCAAAGCTGGGCGATTGTACGAACTTTAACTCATTTGCAGGGCTTTCGGATGACAGCTGGTACAGCTATATCGCAACCGGCGGAGAATTTACGGGAATATGCAGTTATCGCAGTGCGGTGGTTGCGTTTAAGCGAAATCATATTCATCATATATATGGCGACGCACCTGTTAATTTTTCTATTCCGAAGCAGACATTTGGCGGCTGCATAGACGGACGAAGCATTCAGGAAATCGAGGGTGTACTTTATTACCTTTCATATGACGGCTTTAAGGGCTACAGCGGGGGCGAGCCATACGATATATCGCCCGCGCTTAAGAAAAATTATATCTCTGCCGTATCGGGATATGACGGAAAGCATTATTATGCGGCGGCAACCTCTAGGGATGGCGAAAGAGATTTGCTTGTATACACGCCGTTTATGGATGTATGGGTAAGAGAGGATGATAAGCAAATCGTTGATTTTTGTAATTATAACGGATGTCTTTACGCAATCACCGAAAACGAAATGCTCAAGCTTAACGAAAACGGCGAAAAATTTGTCTGGTGTGTTATATCAAAGAGATTTACCTATGACATTACAGAGCATAAAGGATTGTCTGAAATATGGATAAGACTTGATGCAACGCCTGAAACCGAGATAGCAGTCAGCGTTTCAAGAGATGGCGGCGACTTTGAAGAATGCAGCACAATTTCGGGAATTGACGGTTTTTCAGTAAGGCGCATTCCCGTAAGGTTTGGGAAATGCGACAGCTTCCGTATTAAGCTTGAGGGCGAAGGAAGCGCTGTAATTCACGATATTGAAATAAGCACTCACAACGGAGGTAGAATTTATGAACGATAAAGAAAAAAACAATGTGGGAATAAGAGAAACCCTTAAAACTATGGGAATTTCAAACGATAAAATCGGTTATGACGATGCATCAGGTATGGTTACAATAAGCGGCAGACCGTTTATGAAACCAAGCTATCTTGATAACGAAGCTGGCGTTTCGTATGCTCCTAAAAAGGAAATACAGAAGAGCCTTACAAGCTTTTACAAGGATAGCGCAAATCCCATAGTAAAGGTGTCGGATGCCTATTCTGCGGCAGCGGGCAGACATGGACTTTCAAGCGATGCGGTAAGCTTTACAAATGATACTGTCACAATCGGCGGAAATCCGCTTAACACCCTCTTTGTTGATGACGAGGGCAAGGCATGGGCGTGGCAGAATGATGTAAATGACCTTGTAGGACAGTACGCAAGCAAGGCGGGTACAGAATCGCCAAGCGACTTAGCAAAGGAATATGAAGATGCGTATATGTCGGACATATGGTATAAAATCAACGAGCTTGCAAACCGCAAGGAGTTTTCTTATGATCCTGAAACTGATCCTGTTTACCTTGCCTACAAAGAAAAATATCTGACCGAGGGTGACAGAGCCACAAAGAATGCAATAGCTGATTATTCGGCGCTTACGGGCGGTTATGTCAATTCTGCGGCGGCAACTGCGGGGGCGCAGGCAAATCAATATTATGCAAGTCTTCTTGCAAACGCTGTGCCCGAGCTTGCACAAAATGCGTATGAGCGTTACAGCAACGAAAATCAGACGGATTTAAATGTGATAAAAACGATGCTTGATTCTTATAATACCGCTTATAAAAATGCAAGCGAGGCAAACCGCGAAACAATTAAAAATGCAGCTTATTCGGCAGAATCAAACAAGGAGCGGGACAAAAGCGAATGGGATAAATATTGGGAGAATACGCTTAATTCTCTTGATGTTGAAACTCAAAACCAGGAGAATTACTGGGACAATGTTTTAAACTCTCAAAAGAGCATTTTAAATCAGCTTGATGCAAATGAACAGGAAATATATCTTGAATATTACAGACGGCTGATAGAGTCCGACCTTGAGAAGACCAAAGCAGATACCGCAAAGGTATGGAACAGCATCTATGATTAAAAATTTAAAATAAGGATAAGCATAATAACATATAATCTAATACCAATAAAAGAAAGGTATTGATTATATGTTATTTGCTTTTTTTCAAACCGTTTTAAGCTCTGTGACGCTTCTGCTGTCGTATTTATCGTCAGGAAGCTCTTTCCCCAAGCCTCTTTCGTTAGAAGAGGAGCGCAAATATATAAATCTTTACAAAAACGGTGACGAAAATGCAAAGGATGTTCTGATTGAGCATAACTTAAGGCTTGTTGCTCACATTGCCAAAAAATACGCAGAAAGTGTGCGTGACAGCGAAGATTTGATATCAATAGGCACAATCGGGCTTATCAAGGGAATAACCAGCTTTGACCCCTCAAAGGGAACACGCCTTGCCACATATGTTGCAAGATGCGTTGACAACGAAATACTTATGCTTATGCGGGCGCAGAAGAAAACGCAGGGTGATGTTTCTTTAAACGAAACTATCGGTACGGACAAAGAGGGCAATCAGATTATGCTGATTGATATAATGAAAAATGACGGAGAGGATATATTTGATGAAATAAATACAGACATACAGATAAAACAGCTCTATAAGAATATGCGGTCAGAGCTTGATGCTCGTGAGCGAACCGTGATAAAGCTTCGCTACGGTCTTGAAAACAACAAATGCTACACTCAAAGAGAGGTTGCAAGAATGCTTAAAATTTCACGCTCCTATGTTTCAAGGATTGAGAAAAAGGCGGTAGCAAAGCTCGGCAAAGGAATAGTTGACGAAGATTAGCTTGTAAAATCCTCTTCAAAAGAGGCAAGTGCTGCCTTGTCCTTTAAGATAATTCCTTTTTTAAGCTGCTCAAGCTCTGTGCTTGAAATTTCGGTTATCGGGATGTCAATGGCATACAAAAATTCTTCCGAATTTTCGGTGCAGGCATAAAGCAAAACGCTCTCGTCCTCAAGAACTGCAAGGTAGTAGTCGGCGGTTATTTCGCTTAAACTGCGAGGTTTATCTTCCGCATTTACAAGTTTTTCGGCAGAGGCAATCGCTTCTGCCGCTTTTTTTGCAGAAATTCTGTACGACACAAAAAACGAAATAAGCGCAATCAGAATTGTTGCCGCAAACACGCAAAAACCAATACTTAAACTCCTTAAAAGACTATTTTTCACGATAAAACCCCCAATATGTTGTGTACAAGTTAATTTTGTAACACTAATTTAATGTATTATTAACATATATTGGTCTTTTCATACAATCAACTTTAGTCTATAATATAATATAGGTAAATTGTAATTTTGTGTTTTTACAAATTTAAAGGGGTTTTTTATATGAACCAGGAAACAAAAAAATTTATAAAAATATTTCTGATAACAATGGGGGTCGGACTGGGTGTTCTGGCGCTTATGTTCTTGGGTATGATTTTCGGGCTTTGGGGCGGAATTGATGATCTGGATATCGACAACCTTGTTCTTAACCAGAATTCAGTAATTCTTTATACTGATGAGGCGACAGGCGAAGAAAAAGAATTAAGCCACATAAGCGCATCTGAAAATCGTGTATGGGTGGACATAGAGGATATTCCCGTTAATTTGCAGACGGCGTTTATCTCGATTGAGGACGAGCGTTTTATGGAGCATAACGGCTTTGACCTTTTGCGAACCACAAAGGCGACATTCACATATCTTGGCAACAAGCTTATCGGGAAAAACGATATTGCCTTTGGCGGAAGCACGATAACTCAACAGCTTATAAAGAACATAACGGGCGAGCGTGACCAGACCCCGATAAGAAAAATCCGTGAAATTTCAAGGGCGATTTCTCTTGAGAAAAAGATGGAAAAGACGGATATACTTGAGCTTTATTTAAACTGCATATATTTAGCAAACGGCTGTAACGGTGTACAGACAGCATCAAGAGTCTACTTTGACAAGGATGTATCAGAGCTTACCCTGGCAGAGTGTGCTTCGATTGCGGGCATTACCAAAAATCCGTCGGCTTATGACCCGCTTAACAATCCCAACAATAACAAGAGCAGACGAGGCCTTGTTCTCGGCAAGATGTTAGAGCTTGGATATATTTCAAAGCAGGACTACGAAACAGCAATGGCAGAAGAAATAGAGGTAGCAAAGGAATCTTCTAAAATAGAGGAAAGAGGCACAACCTCATATTTTGTTGATCAGGTAATATCCGAAGTTTTAAGAGATTTGCAGGCGCAGGGATATTCCGAAACACTTGCAAGCAATCTTATATACAGTGGCGGACTTAAGATATATTCAACCTGCAATCCCGATGTGCAAAACGCAGTAGAAAAATATTACAGCGATGAGAGCAACTTTAAGACGGGCGTACAGTCTGCAATAACTGTTGTTGATGTCAGTACGGGCGGTATCGTAGGTATTGCGGGCGGTGTAGGCAAGAAAACCGGAAGCCTTACATTAAACCGTGCATCGCAAAGTCCAAGACAGCCGGGTTCTACCATTAAACCGCTTTCAGCTTATGCTCCCGCTATTGAAAGAGGCGTTATAACACCTGCCGATATTTATCAGGATGTAGCAAAAACATATGGCGGATGGACACCGAGAAACTACGACCATGCGTATCGCGGTCCCGTTGATATAAGAAGTGCAGTTCGCAGATCGTTAAACACAATTCCTGTAAGCATAATCAACGAGATGGGTGCGCAGGTAAGCTATGACTTTTTGACTCAGAATTTGGGCTTTACAACGTTAGTTGAAAGCCGTGATATAGACGGAAAGATTTATAGTGATATCGGTCTTTCTCAGCTTGCGCTCGGCGGTCTTACCGATGGAGTTACCACAACTGAAATGGCGGCGGCGTACGCAAGCTTTGCAAATGGCGGTATATATCATAAGCCTCACAGTTATACTAAAGTTTGCGATAAAGAGGGAAACATCATATTGAGCACAAATATAGTGGGGATTACCGCAATGAAGCCATCTACCGCATTCATTATGACACAGATGCTTAAAGAAGTTGTGTCAGGCGGAACCGGCGGAGGTGCGGCAGTAAGCCGTGCTAACTATACGGCGGGTAAAACAGGTACTACCTCGGATAACAACGACAGATGGTTTGCTGGATATACTCCGTATTATTCGGCGGTAATATGGTACGGTTATGATACCCCGCAGGAAATTCAGGTGTCGGGCAATCCGTGTATTCCTGCGTTCAGAACCATTATGAATGAGGCACACAGCAAATTAAGCAGTACAAGCAAAGGCATATCAAGACCGAGTGATGTAATATCCGTAACATATTGTACAGCTACGGGTTATCGTGCTTCCGAAAAGTGTAAGGAAACAGATAGTTACTACTTTTTAAGCTCAAATGTGCCGAAATATTGTACGGATGAACACATAGAAGAAACAGAGGAGGCAGAAGGCGAAGAAGCTGAGGGCGAAGAAACAGAAAGTGAAGAAACCGAGCCTCAGGCGCCGACTGTAAATTCAAGCCAGATTGTAACACCTACTGAATAACCCACTTTATACGGCGAGCCAACGCTTGCCGTATTTGGTATTTTAACACAGCGAAAGCGAAAATCCGCCTCTAAAAATCGGAGTTCGGATTATTTCGTTTCGGCTATATTGGAGGTATATTGTGAAGAAGAATAATTACGATAACACAAGTATTTCGGCGCTTAAAGGTGCTGACCGAGTGAGAAAACGCCCTGCCGTTATCTTCGGCTCTGATGGGGTTGAGGGTTGTGAACATTCGATGTTTGAGATACTCTCAAACTCTATTGACGAGGCTCGCGAGGGCTACGGCAACACCATAAAAATCACGAGATTTTTAGACAAATCCATCGAAGTAGAGGATTATGGGCGTGGTATTCCTGTGGAGTATAACGAGAGAGAAAAGCGTTATAACTGGGAGCTTGTATTCTGCGAATTATATGCAGGCGGTAAATACAAAAATAATTCGGGCGGAAACTACGAATATTCATTAGGTCTTAACGGACTTGGTTCGTGTGCAACGCAGTACAGCTCTGAATATATGGATGTTGAGGTTCTTCGTGATGGCTATAAATTTAATCTTCACTTTGAAAAGGGCGAGAATGTAGGGGGACTTACAAAGACGGAATTCCGTCATCGTCATACCGGAACAAAAATCCGCTGGAAGCCTGATATGGAGGTATTTACCGATATAAATATTCCGCTTGAAAATTATTTGAATACATTAAAGCGTCAGGCGGTTGTAAATTCGGGCATCAAATTTATATTTGCGAACGAGGTTTCAAAAGGCGAATTTGAAGAAAAAGAATATTACTATGAAAACGGCATAGTGGACTATGTAAAAGAACTTTCGGACGGCAAAGAGATGACGGGTGTTCACTATATCGAGGCAGAACGCAAGGGCAGGGACCGTGAGGACCTTGAAGAATATAAGGTAAAAATGAGCTTTGCATTCTGCTTTAATAATGAAATTCACAAGACTGAATATTATCACAATTCAAGCTTTTTAGAGCATGGCGGTTCGCCCGACAAGGCGGTCAGAAATGCGTTTGTATATGCAATTGACCAATATTTAAAGCAAAACAACAAATATACAAAAACCGAGAGCAAAATTCAGTTTGCCGATGTAGAGGACAGTTTGCTTATAGTCAGCAACTCTTTATCTACTATGACAAGCTATGAAAACCAGACAAAAAAATCAATCACCAACAAGTTTATACAAGATGCCATGACTGAATTCTTGCGTGAACAACTTGCTATTTACTTTATAGAAAATAAAATGGATGCAGAAAAGCTTGCGGCACAAGTGCTTGTGAACAAGCGAAGCCGTGAGTCTGCCGAAAAAACCAGAATAAATGTAAAAAAACAACTCAGCGGTAAAATTGATATCAATAACCGAGTTAAAAAATTTGTCGATTGCAGAAGCCGTGATATAGACAAACGAGAAGTCTATATCGTTGAGGGTGACTCGGCGCTTGGTGCGTGTAAGCTTGGCAGAGATGGTGAATTTCAGGCTATTATGCCAATTCGAGGTAAAATTTTAAACTGCCTAAAGGCAGAGTATGACAAGATATTTAAAAGCGATGTAATCGTTGACCTTATGAAAGTTTTAGGCTGTGGCGTTGAAATCACCTCGAAGCACAATAAGGACTTAAATTCGTTTGATATAAACAATTTAAGATGGAACAAAATCATAATCTGTACCGATGCAGATGTCGACGGTTATCAGATAAGAACGCTGATACTGACAATGATTTACAGATTGACACCGACATTGATTGATGAGGGTTATGTCTACATTGCAGAGTCGCCTCTTTATGAAATTACGCATAAGGACGAGAGCTTTTTTGCATTTGATGAAAACGAAAAAGCAGAAATTCTTGCAAAACTTGAGGGCAAGAAATATACAATTCAGCGAAGCAAGGGACTTGGTGAAAACCAGCCTGAAATGATGTGGCAGACTACCATGAACCCTGAAACCCGCAGACTTATCAAGGTTATGCCGGACGATGTTACAAAAACTCAGGAGATGTTTGATTTGTTGCTTGGCGATAATCTGGCGGGCAGAAAAGAGCATATTGCAAACTTTGGATATAACTTTGTGGAATTTGCAGATATATCATAAGATAATAGGAGATTTTTAAATGGCTAAAGAACCGATTATAGAAAAACAGGTGATAACCGAAACTCTTGAAAAGAATTATATGCCATATGCTATGAGCGTTATAATTTCTCGTGCTATTCCTGAAATTGACGGATTTAAGCCGTCGCACAGAAAGCTTTTATATACTATGTATAAAATGGGGTTGCTTACGGGCAACCGCACAAAATCTGCAAATGTTGTAGGACAGACAATGAAGCTGAATCCGCACGGTGATGCAGCTATATATGAAACGATGGTTCGTTTGACCGAGGGCAACGGCTCTCTGTTAGTTCCCCTCGTTGATTCAAAGGGTAACTTTGGTCGTCAGTATTCAAGGGATATGGCATATGCCGCATCAAGATATACTGAGGTAAGGCTTTCAAAGGTGTGCGGTGAAGTCTTTAGAGATATGGACAAAAATACCATTGATTTTGTGGATAACTATGACGGCACCCTTAAAGAGCCGGTGCTTTTGCCCACTACTTTCCCGAATATTCTGGCAAATCCCAATCAGGGCATTGCGGTAGGTATGGCATCTAACATCTGTAGCTTTAATTTAAGAGAGCTTTGTGATGCGACGATTGCTGTAATGAAGGATGCAGATGCAGATATTTTAGGTATTATGCCTGCTCCAGATTTTCCGGGCGGTGGTCAGCTTATCTATAACGAAGACGAAATGCGTGAAATTTACAAGACCGGAAGAGGAAGCTTTAAGGTTCGAGCGAAATATGTTCACGATAAGAAAAACCATTGCATAGACATAACAGAAATTCCTTATACTGCATCGGTTGAGGTTATTATCGAAAAGATAGTAGAGCTTGTAAAGCTGGGCAAAATCCGTGAAATTGCGGATGTGCGTGACGAAACCGACTTAAAGGGATTGAAGCTTACCATTGACTTAAAAAGAGGCACCGATCCTGATAAACTTATGGCAAAGCTGTTTAAGACAACTCAGCTTGAGGACAGCTTTGGTTGTAACTTTAATATTCTGGTTGAGGGCTCTCCGATGGTGTTGGGTGTTAACGATATTTTGTGCGAATGGCTCACATTCCGCCGTCGTTGCGTAACACGAAGCATTGAATACGATATAGAGAAAAAGAGCGATAAATTGCATCTTTTGCAGGGACTTGAAAAGATTTTGTTCAACATCGACAAGGCAATTCAAATCATAAGAGATACTGAAGAAGATGCTATGGTTGTGCCAAACCTTATGGCAGGATTTTCAATTACAGAAACTCAGGCGGAGTATGTTGCAGAGATAAAGCTTAGAAATTTAAACAAAGAATACATCTTAAAAAGAACTGCCGAGATAGAAAGCCTTATCGAAGAACTTGAAGACCTTAAAACAACCCTTAACAGCAAGGCTAAAATAAATAAGATAATCGAAAAACAACTTAAAGAGGTTGCAAAAAAATACGGTGATGACAGAAAAACTGAGATAATCAGGGGCGAAGAAATAGAGGACATAAAGATAACAGAGGATATTCCCGACTACCCTGTAACTCTGTTCAGAACAAAGGAAGGCTACATCAAAAAGATTACTGCGCAATCGCTTAGAATGAGCGGAGAGCAGAAGCTTAAAGACGATGATGTGATAGTTCAGGAGGTAGAAGCCAACAATCGTGCAGAGGTTATCTTCTTCGGCGGAGGAGCGGCGTATAAGCTTAAACTTTCCGAAATTCCCGACGGCAAGGCAAGCCAGATGGGTGAGTTTATACCAAACCTTGTGGGAATGGAGGGTAAAGCCGACATCATAGGTATGATACTGCCGGGAGATTACAGCGGAAATCTCTTGTTCTGCTTTGCAAACGGCAAGTGCGCAAAAATCCCCGTAAAATCGTACGAAACAAAGTCAAACCGCAGAAAGCTAACAGGAGCATATTCGGATAAGTCGGATGTGGTTAACATATTCCATCTGCATGAGGAAAATGATTTGATTTTAATCAGCAATGCGGACAAGGCACTTTGCGTAAATACTGACAAAATTCCGCTTAAGACAACGAGAAGCACCCAAGGCGTTTCCGTTATGACATTAAGAAGAGGAGCGGTGATTAAAGAAGCTCATCTTGCAAGTGAAGAAAAATATTCGGCACTGAAATTTTACAGACCGAGAAACATTCCCGCAGCAGGCTCGGCTATGACCGACGAGGACAGAGGAATAGAGCAAATTTCATTCGTATAACAAAAACGCCTTGAAGCGACGCTTTAAGGTGTTTTTTTGTGCAAAATCTACGGAAAAATATTTTTAAAATTGTGAGAAAAATGCACAAAAATCAGTATAAAATCCTTGAATTTTTGGTGATAATGCAGTATAATATATATAGCAGACAGAACTGCTATATATCAGGACAGGAGGCATGAGTATGACTTACAAGATTTTATGTAAACAGGTGGAGCTTGCAGAAAGCAGCAAGGAGAAGATTTTGGACAAGGTAAAAAAGCTTGACAAATTCTTTGAAAAAGACGACGAGTGTAAAATTCAGGTATCTGCGCAAAAAGAGAATATGGTTGTAGAAATCAGCTTTGTTTACAAAGGATTTCTTATTCGCTCGGAGGATAGAAATCGTGATCTTCTTACCGCAGTTGACACTTGCCTTTCAAACATTGACCGTCAGATACGCAAGAACAAGACAAGGCTTGCAAAAAGACTTCGTGACGATGCCCTTGAAAATTATGATGTAGATTTCGGAGCGCCCGATGTTGAAGAAAATGCTGAATTTAAGGTTACAAGAGTTAAGCGTGTTGAGGCAAAGCCTATGATAGTGGATGAGGCGATACTCCAGATGAATATGTTGGGGCATGATTTCTTTATTTTCAATGACCCTGACACCATGAAAATGAACCTGGTATACAGAAGAAAAGACGGAGATTACGCTTTGATTGAAGCTGAATAAAAAATATCACAAAAGAGAGGGGTTTTACCTCTCTTTTTTTGTGTCGAAAAACTCAAAAATATACGCCTTAAACATTGACTCTGCGGGAGAAAAGTGCTATAATAAATAAATTAAGGATATAAAACTTTTATGGAGAGTGATGACGATGAACAGCAGAAATACTCATACCCCCGAGGGACTTACAGATATTCTTGTAAATGAGTGCCAGCTAAAGTTTAAAATCGAAGCGGCAACAAGGGAAGTTTTTGCCCATCACGGATACCATATTGTTCAGCCGCCAACCTTTGAATATTATGATGTTTATGATTCGGCGGGAGTTACACGCCCTGAAAATATGTTTAAGTTTTTCGATACCAACGGACGAATGCTTGCGCTTCGCCCCGACCTTACTACATCGGTTGCGAGAATGGCGGCAACAAAACCGCTTGGAGATTTGCCTTATCGAATTGCCTATACGGGTACAGCCTTTAGAAATGATGAGGCGTTCAGCAATGCAAGGCAGAGAGAATTTACTCAGCTTGGTATTGAGCTTATCGGTGAGAGCGGTGTTCAGGCAGACGCAGAGGTTATCGAAATCGCAATCGAGGCACTTTTAAAAGCGGGTGTTTGCGACTTTCAGATAGATATGGGACAGGTTTGTTATTTTTCGGGACTTGTAAATCTTGCAGGTCTTGATGCAGAGCAGAGTAATTTGCTTCGCAAAAAGATAAATGACAAAAATTTTGTTGCCATAGAAGAAATGCTTAAAAATTTGAATATCAAGCCCGAGCTTAAAGAAATATTTTTAGAGCTTCCCAAGATGTTCGGCGGTATAGATGTTGTAATAAACGCACTTAAAAACCCCGTGCTTGACGATTTTTCAAGAGATGCGTTAAATAACCTTATGCAGATTTATGAGATACTCAAAGAAAAAGGTCTTGAAAATTACCTTGCAATTGACTTGAGTATGGTGCCAAACCTTGATTATTACACAGGTATGATTATCAAGGGCTTTACAAAAGGAGTAGGCTTCCCGGTTTGCTCCGGCGGAAGATACGATAACCTAACTGCAAAGTTTGGCCGTCCGCTTCCTGCGACAGGTGTTGCAATCGGGATTGAGCGTATAATGGCAGCGCTTTCTGAAAAAACTGAAAAATCTGAATATATAACAGTTGCACTTGCAAAGGGCAGACTTGCTGACCTTTCAATCGATATATTTGAAAAGCTCGGATTTGATGTTGCTGAAATGAAAACCAAAACAAGAAAGCTCATCTTTACGGACGAGAAAAATAAATTCAAGTTTATTCTGGTTAAGGCATCGGATGTTCCGATTTATGTAGAGTATGGTGCGGCAGACATAGGTGTTGTCGGCAGAGATACTCTGCTTGAAAGCAACAAGGATGTTTGCGAGGTATTGGATTTAGGTTTTGGAAAGTGCAAGATGGCAGTAGCGGGTCCCGCCTCAATGAGAGGAAAGCTGGAGGGCAGAAACATAATGCGTGTTGCCAGCAAATATCCAAACATTGCAAGAGATTATTTCCATAATGTAAAAGGGCAGACGGTTGATATTATAAAGCTCAGCGGATCGGTGGAATTAGGACCGCTTGTGGAGCTTTCGGAAGTAATTGTGGATATTGTAGAGAGTGGCAAAACTCTTATTGAGAACAATTTAGAGGTGTTAGAGGATGTTTGTCAGCTTTCGGCAAGATTTATTGTAAACAGGGTAAGCGTAAAATTGCATCGTGCAAGAATTATGGAGCTTGCTGAAAGAATTAAAAAAGAAATCAGAGGTTAGAATATGAGAATTTATCCTGCAATAGATATTATAGACGGAGCGTGCGTTAGGCTTGTTCAGGGCGACTACTCGCAAAAGACAAAGTTTAACGACAGTCCCTTAGAGGTTGCAAAGAAATGGGAAGCCCTTGGCGGTGAGTTTATTCATATTGTCGATTTAGACGGCGCAAAGAGCGGAAAGATGCCAAACTTTGAACTGATAAAAAATATAGCGCAAAGCGTAGGCGTTCCCATTGAGGTCGGCGGCGGAATAAGGGATATGAATGCGATAGAAAAATATCTCGAAAACGGAGTTGAAAGAGTAATACTCGGAACATCAGCACTCTCAAAGCCGGAGCTTGTGAAAGAAGCAGTTTTAAAATACGGTGACAGAATTGCAGTGGGCATTGATGCTAAAGACGGGATGGTCGCAGTAAACGGCTGGGAAGAGGTAAGCGAGAGAAATGCAATCGAGATGGCAAAAGAGATGGAGCAGCTTGGCGTTAAATACATAATCTATACCGATATTGCCACAGACGGAATGTTAAAAGGCCCGAATCTTGATGCAATGCGTGAGATGGTAAATGCCGTTTCGGTAAACATCATTGCATCCGGCGGTGTTACCACCATAGAGGATATAGAGGCTCTTAAAAAAGTCGGTGTTGAGGGTGCGATTATAGGAAAGGCACTTTACACCGACAGAATTGACTTAAAAGAAGCAATCAGAAAGGGAAATTAAAATGGAAGAATTTATCAAAGGACTTAAATTTGACGAAAAGGGACTTATCCCCGCAGTTGCACAGGATGCAGTAAGCGGCGAGATTTTGATGCTTGCTTATATGAACGAAGAAAGCATAAAGCTGACGCTTGAAACGGGACATGCCACATATTTCAGCCGCAGCCGACAGGAGCTTTGGGAAAAAGGCTCGCACTCGGGACATCTTCAGCTTGTAAAGGAAATTCTGGTTGATTGCGATGCCGATGCAATCGTGCTTAAAATTGAGCAGGTTGGCGGTATAGCTTGTCACACGGGTAATCCGTCATGCTTTTATCGCAAGGTGGTTGACGGCAAGCTTGTTGAAATCCCGACAGGCATAGATACAAACCCTAAAATTTTGTATGATGTTTATGACATTATCGTAGACCGCGTAAAAAATCCCAAAGAGGGTTCGTATACCAACTATCTTTTTGAAAAGGGCATTGACAAGATGCTCAAAAAGGTTGGCGAGGAATCGGCAGAGGTTATTATCGCATCTAAAAACTATGTAAAATCAGAGGTTCAGTACGAAACTGCAGACCTTTTGTACCACTTATCAGTTGTGCTTGTAGAGCAGGGACTTACCTGGGATGATATTTTCACAGAGCTCCGCTTAAGGTATAAATAATGGACGGATATAAAAGATTATTGGTAATTCCGATAGTTCTGATAATCGTATCGGCATACCTTATAGGCGCAAACTTCATAAAAAGAATTGACCGAGTGGACAGCATTCGGGACAAGGCGTTTGGCTATGAAGACAAACTGCCTCAGCAGGAAGAAGATATTGAAAAAGTAAATATCAATACTGCAACCGAAGAGGAGCTTATAAAGGTTAACGGAATAGGCAAAACGCTTGCAAAGCGGATAATAGAGCACCGTGATAAAATAGGTGAATTTATTGCGATTGAAGAACTGATGGATGTAGAAGGTATAGGGGCAAGTGTTTTTGAAAGAATGAAGCCCTATATAAAAGCAGAGTAACTTTAGGAGGAAATAAGATGGGATTATTTACACGCTCGTTTGATAAGCCGGGACCGGGGATTGACCCGGATGCACCTAAAAAGAGAGGCTTTTTCAGATTTTTTGAGTTAGTTGGCAGAAAGTTCTGGAACTTTACCAAAATAAGCCCGATGTATGTGGCGTTTTTGTTGCCGGTATTTATTCTGTATTTTTTGACGGCACCATTTGTGCTTAATCTTTTTTCAACTCAGGTAGAAGACGGTGTTACGCTGATGTTTTTCGGCTATATCATTTCAAATCTTTTTGTTTCGCTTTTAGGCGGAGGCCCCGTAACTGCGGGAGTCACATATATTATGAGAAATTATGCAAACGAAGAACACGCATGGATTTGGAGCGATTTTAAAGACAACACAAAGTCGAACTTCAAGCAGTCGCTGGTTGTGTTTTTAATTGACATAGCAGTACTTGTGCTTTTTTATGTAGCGTTTATGGTGTATTCAAGTCTTGGAGGAAGCTTTAATCTGCTTAAATATATCGTGTGTGTGCTCTTCTTCTTGTATATCACAATGCACTTTTATATTTATCCGATGATGGTAACCTTTAAGCTATCTCTTAAGGATTTATACAGAAATGCTATACTTTTTGCGTTTGCAAAACTGCCACTTAACATATTTGTGGTGTTTGTGCTTGTGTTTATTCATATAGTGCTTCCCGCAATGATAATTTTACACGCGGGTAAATTTGTGGCAATATTTGCAGTATTGTTTGTTCTTTTAGAACTGTTTTTGTTTCAGGGAATATCAATATTCCTTACTAATTTTGCAGTAGCTAAAACCATAAAAGAAACTATGCTTGACAGAGCAAATGAGGAATAAAAATGCTTGAAAAAATCAACACACCAAAGGATTTACAAAAGCTGAATATCGATGAGCTTAACCTTCTTTCAAAAGAGATACGCGAATTCCTTGTGAAATCCGTATCCAAGACGGGCGGGCATCTTGCGGCAAATTTAGGTGTTGTTGAGCTTACAATAGCGTTATTTTTGGAATTTGATCCGTATTTTGACCGAATAGTATGGGATGTAGGGCATCAGGCGTATGTCCACAAAATCCTGACAGGCAGAGCGGGTGAGTTCGAAAAATTAAGACAGTTTGAGGGACTTTCGGGTTTTCCGAAACGAGCTGAAAGCGATGCAGATGCCTTTAATTCAGGGCATAGCTCGACATCTGTATCGGCTGCAACGGGTTATGCTGCTGCGGCAAAAATAAAGGGCACAAAGGAAAGAGCAATCGCAGTTTTAGGTGACGGAGCAATGACGGGCGGTATCGCCTTTGAGGGATTAAATCACGCAGGCAGTACAAAGCTTCCCGTAATTGTTATCTTAAACGACAATGGTATGGCGATTTCCAAAAATGTCGGCGGTTTCTCAAAACGCCTTGAAAATTTCAGAAATACCGACAGATATTTAAATCTTAAATCCAATGTTAAAAGAACATTGAGAAAGGTCCCCGTTATAGGTAAGCCGATTTACAGAGTGCTTAACAAAATCAAGGCAACTGCAAAGGATGTATTGGTTCCGGGTGCATTTTTCGAGAATTTCGGGTTTAAGTATATAGGTCCGGTTGACGGACACAATATCGAGGATTTAAGAAGAGCAATGAGGCGGGCAAAGGCTAAAAATTCTCCCGTACTTATCCATATAAATACGATTAAGGGGATGGGCTATAAGCCGGCTGAAGAAAAGCCTGACTTCTTTCACGGCGTATCAAGCTTTGATGATTTAACAGGCAAACCGATAGGTGAAGATAAGTTTTCGTGGTCGGAGCTTTTCGGCGATACTTTATGTGATATTGCTCGTGAGAATAAAAAGCTTGCGGCAATTACCGCTGCAATGCCTCAGGGAACGGGGCTTGAAAAATTTGCACAGAAGTTTCCTGACAGATTTTTCGATGTGGGAATTGCAGAGCAACACGCAGTAACCTTTGCCGCAGGACTTGCGGGTTCAGGGATAACTCCCGTTGTGGCGGTGTATTCTACATTTTTGCAAAGAGCGTATGACCAGATAATTCACGACACGGCTCTTATGAATTTGCACATCGTATTTTGTATCGACAGATGCGGTCCCGTCGGCAGTGACGGCGAAACTCATCAGGGAGTATTTGATATTGCGTATATGACTCAAATGCCCAATATGACAGTTTTATCACCGTCGAATGAAAAGGATTTTAAGGATATGCTTATGTTTGCAGTAAATGTTGCAGACGGTCCGATTGCCGTAAGATATCCAAGAGGCGATGCAAAGGATATGGATTTTGATTCCCTTGATGTTACCAAAGCAAGACTTGTAAAAGACGGAGAGGATGTCTTAATTCTTTCGGTTGGCATAACACTTTATGATGCACTTAAGTGTGCAGAAATGCTTAAAGAAAAAGGAATATCTGCCGCAGTTGCGGATATAAGATGCTTAAAGCCGATAGACAAAGAATTTGTGATAGCAAATTCAAAAGGTAAAAAGCTTGTCGCAACGGTCGAAGACGGAATAGAGATAGGTGGATTTGGTCAGCAGATAGAGTGTATTTTAAATAAAGAGGTGCTTAAATTTGCATACCCCGATGAACCAATCGTTCAGGGAAGCATTGACCAGATAAAACAGAAATACGGCACCGACTGCAAAACTATGGCAGATAAAATTGAGAAGAGGATTACTTATGAAGCAGAGGCTTGATGTATACCTTACTGAAAATAATATGGTAAGAAGCCGCAGTGAAGCGCAGGCTGTTATTATGGCGGGCAGTGTCTATATAGATAACCAAAAGGCAACAAAGGCGGGCGAACAGGTGACGGGCAGTGAGAATATTGAGGTTCGCACAAATTCCCTTAAATATGTAAGCCGTGGCGGATTAAAGCTTGAAAAGGCTATGGGTGTTTTCCCGATTAGCCTTGAAGATAAGGTGTGTATGGATATTGGTGCATCAACCGGCGGATTTACCGATTGTATGCTGCAAAACGGTGCACAAAAGGTGTTTGCCGTTGATGTAGGATACGGTCAGCTTGCGTGGAAGCTCAGGTCTGATGACAGAGTTATCAATATGGAGCGGACAAATATCCGCTATGTCGAAAAAGAGGATATAGAATGCGAAATAGATTTCTTCTCGGTGGATGTATCGTTTATATCGCTTTCGTTGGTTTTGCCCGTTGCGTATAAGCTGACAAAGGCTGACGCAAGCGGAGTTTGCCTTATAAAGCCGCAGTTTGAGGCGGGCAAGGACAAGGTAGGCAAAAAAGGTGTTGTAAGAGATAAAGCGGTACACAAAGAGGTAATAGAAAAGGTAGTAGCATTTACCAAAGAGATTGGATTTAATGTATTGGGACTTGATTATTCACCAATCAAGGGACCTGAGGGTAACATAGAATATCTTATGTATGTGTCAAAGCAGGGCGAGAATAAAGATGCGGATATAGAAACACTTGTAGAGAACTCCCATAGCCTTGACAAAAAGGAAGAATAGGAGGGTGCAGTGGTGAAAAACATTGCCATAATTCCAAATGAATTAAGAGATGACCGCCTTGCAGAAACCCGTAAAGTAATAGAGGTTTTAAAGGGCTACGAAGCGGTTATTTACGCAGACCAATGCTGGCGTGCAGTTTTAGGAGCGGGCGTTGAATACGGAACGATGGAATATGTATTAAAATCGGTAGATGCCGCAATAGTTCTGGGCGGTGACGGCACGATTTTAAACATCGCACCGCAAGCGGCGCTTTACGGAGTTCCGCTTATCGGAATTAACCTTGGTAATTTAGGCTTTTTAGCTCAGGCAGAGAAAGGCGATTATTCTATATTTGATAAGCTTTTCAGCGGAAATTATACGGTTACAAGCTGTATGATGCTTGATGCGGTAGTGGTTAAGCAGGGTGTTGAGGGTGCAAGATTTCTGGCGCTTAATGATGTGGTTGCAACGGCGGGCGGAATTTCAAAAATGACCAATGTATCTGTCGCAGTTGACGGAACAAACATCGGTTCATACTGCGCAGACGGACTTATAGTTGCAACGGCGGTAGGCTCTACGGCGTATTCGTTGTCGGCGGGCGGTGCGGTTCTTCATCCCGACCTTGATGCAATGATAATTACCCCGATTTGCCCTCATACATTAAGGGCAAGAAGCACAGTTGTTCCGGGTAATGACGAAATATGGATAAGTCCCGCAAAGCCGTATCGCTCCGAAATGGCGATTATGATTGACGGCGAGCCGAAAGGGATACTTGAAAACGACGAATTTATAAAGATTACAAAGTCTACATACAGAACAAGACTTATAAAATTAGGCGATAAAAACTTTTTTGATTTATTAAGGGCAAAGCTTGCCGATTAAAAGGAGGTGCGGATATGCTGAGAGAAGTACATATCAAAAATGTAGCGGTTATCGAAAGTGCTGCAGTTCAGTTTGACAATGGCTTTCAAACCCTGACGGGTGAAACCGGAGCGGGTAAGTCAATATTGATTGACTCTATAAGTATGGCTCTTGGCAGCCGCAGCAGCCGTGAACTTATCAGGACAGGTGCAGAATTTGCATCGGTTGATTTGGTGTTTGAAACAGATAATAAAGTTATTTTAAATAAGCTTAACGATTTAGGAATAGAGTGTGAGGATTCCACTATACTTATCGGCAGAAAAATTTTTGCCGATGGCAAGAGCAAATGTATGATAAATGGCAGACTTACCCCGCTTAATATAGTAAAAGAGGCGGGAGAGCTTTTGCTCACAATACACGGGCAGAATGATAATCAGAGTCTGTTATCGCCTAAAAGCCACATACATTTTGTTGATGAATATGCAGAAAATACCGAGCTTCTTTTATCATATAAGGAACAATACAAAAAAGTAAAGGAAACCGAAGAGGCACTTGCTCTGCTCAATACAGACGATGCTGAAAAAGAAAGACTTACAGAGCTTTTAAGCTTTCAGGTTGATGAGATAAATTCAGCAAAGCTTAAAGCGGGTGAGGAAGAAGAGTTAGAAGAAAAACGAAGCTTTCTTCAAAATGCCGAAGAAATCGCAGATGCGGCAAACGGCGCATATTTTTCTCTTCACGGCGACGAGAGTGATAGCGGCGCTTGTGATATGGTGGTAGATGCTCTTAAAAGAATTGAAAGGGTTAAGGATTTTGACTCAAAGCTTGCAGGGTTTTATGAAACACTTTCATCTGTTATGGCAGATGTAGATGATGTGATGCACGAGCTTTGCGGATATAAAGATTCTATCGATTACAGCAGCCGTGAGCTTGATGAAACAGAGGAAAGATTAAGCCTGATTTTTAACTTAAAGCGCAAATACGGAAATTCAATCGAAGAAATTTTAGAATATGCCGAAAAATCAGCCGAAAGACTTTCAGCGATACAGAAAAGCGATGAAAGGCGGGCAGAGCTTGAGGATATTCTCAAAAAGGAAAGGCTTGAGCTTTTATCTAGAGCCGAAAAGCTTACAAAATCAAGGCTTGATGCTTCTTTAAAGCTTCAGGAAAGCGTGATGAATGAGCTTTTGGATTTGGATATGCACAAGATGAGATTTTCTGTCAGCATTTCGCCAAAGGCAAATTGCGAAAAAGACGGAATAGATGATGTGGAGTTTTTAATTTCTGCAAATCCGGGCGAAGAGCTAAAACCGCTTTCCAAAATTGCATCAGGCGGAGAAATGTCAAGAATTATGCTTGCTATGAAGTCGGTGCTCTCGGACAGCGATATGGTTGAAACGCTGATTTTTGACGAGATTGATACGGGCGTAAGCGGAAGAGCGGCACAAAAAATTGCCGAAAAGATGGGGATGCTCTCTAAAAAGCGTCAGCTTTTATGTATTACGCATCTTGCGCAGATTGCCGCAATGGCAGACTATCATTACTTAATAGAAAAAAGCTCTGATGCAGATATTACCAAAACAACCGTTACACAAATTGACGGCGACGAAAGAATATGCGAGCTTGCAAGAATTATCGGCGGTGTTAAGGTTACAGATACTACATTAAATGCCGCTCAGGAAATGCTTGATATGGCGGCGGAGTTTAAAAAATAATGGAAAATACAGGTTATATTGTAGATATATCAGGAGATAGCGTAAAGGTAAGGGTTGACCGTCAGTCAGCTTGCGGAGGGCATTGCGTAAGCTGTAAGGGTTGCCCGACAGAAGCTATCGTTACACAAGCCAGACTTATCGGAAATGCAAGCATCGGCGATAAGGTAAGACTTAGTATGGATAACAAAAAGTTTTTCAAAAGTTTATTTTTGGGATACGGACAGACCGCAATCCTGATGGTTTTGGGTGCGGTTTTGGGGTATATGATATTTAAAACAGAAATTTCATCAGTGCTGGGCGGTTTCTTGGGACTTTCACTTGGGATAGTTATTGCAAAGCTCGTAACTAAGAACACACCAGACATAGTAGCAGAGGTGATATAATTGAAGAGAATAACAGTTTTTGTAGGACATTACGGCAGCGGTAAAACCGAGCTTGCAGTAAACTATGCAATTAAGCTAAGCAATATGGGCAAAAAGGTTTTGATTGTTGATTTTGATATAGTCAATCCTTATTTCAGGACAAAGGATGCCGAGGAAGACTTAAAAAAATACGGCGTAGAGGTAATTGCACCGCCGTTTGCTAATTTGAATTTAGAAAACCCTGCTCTTCCTGCGGAGATAAACAAGGCGTTTGACAATAAGGATTATCACATAATCTTTGATGTGGGCGGTGACGATGACGGTTCAATTCCTCTTGGCAGATACCACAGTAAGTTTATGGCAGAGGATATAGATGTGTTCTTTGTTTTAAATGAACGCAGAATATTTACCGCCGATATGGAGGGTGCGATTGAGGTCTTTGATATGATAGAGTGTGTTTCAAGACTTAAAATCACAGGCATCATAAACAATACTCATTTAAAAGAGGAAACAACTCCCGAAATCGTACTTACGGGTGACAAATTTGCAAGAGAGTTTGCAAAGCATAAAAATCTGCCGATTTGCTATACGGGAGGATGCGAAGAGGTTTTATCTCAGATTGAGCAGAGCGAGCTTGCGGGGGAAAAGTTCCCCATCCAAAATTATATAAAAATTAAATTTTAACATATAGAGGCTAAAGGAGGTTTTTGGCAATGGCAATGGTAACATTTCGTACCGAAAGATGTAAGGGTTGCGGACTTTGTGTAACGGCTTGTCCTAAAAAGATAGTTGTTATTGCAAATGATGTAATCAACGAAAAGGGTTTTCACCCTGCAACAGTTAACGATATGGAGGCATGTATAGGCTGTGCAAGCTGTGCTATTATGTGTCCTGATTGCGTAATTAAGGTCGAGAAATAAGAGAAAGGAAGATTAAAATGGAAAAAAAGGTATTGATGAAAGGTAACGAAGCTTTGGCAGAAGCCGCAATTCGTTGCGGATGCCGTCATTTCTTTGGTTATCCTATTACGCCACAGACAGAGGTTGCGGCGTATATGGCAAAGAAAATGCCCAAAATCGGAGGAACATTCCTTCAGGCAGAGAGTGAAGTTGCTGCAATAAATATGGTATACGGCGCAGCGGGTGCGGGCGCAAGAGTTATGACAAGCTCTTCAAGCCCCGGCATCAGCTTAAAGCAGGAGGGTATTTCCTACATAGCAGGCGCAGATTTACCTTGCGTAATTATCAACATTATGAGAGGCGGTCCTGGTCTTGGCGGAATTCAGCCGTCACAGTCTGACTATTTTCAGGCAACAAAGGGCGGCGGCCACGGTGATTATCACCTTTTGGTATATGCGCCGTCATCAATTCAGGAGCTTGCTGATTTGGTAAGCTACGCATTTGATAAGGCTGACGAATATCGTATGCCCGCTATGATTGTTGGCGACGGTATGCTCGGTCAGATGATGGAGCCGGTTTCATTCAAGGAAGAAAGAGATTTAGCTACACTTCCTGAAAAGGAATGGGCAACCTGCGGTACAGGAATGAAGAGAAAGAGAAATATTGTAAACTCTCTTTATTTGACACCCGAAGAGCTTGAAAGATTGAATAACGAAAGAGAAGAAAGATATAACACCATTAAAGCAAACGAAGTTATGTATGAAGAATATATGACAGAGGATGCAGATGTTATTTTAGTAGCGTACGGAACAATTGCAAGAGTTGCAATGTCAACCGTTAACTCTATGAGAGAAAATGGCATCAAGGCAGGACTTATCCGTCCGATTACACTCTGGCCGTTCCCATCTGAAATTATTGCAAAGAGAGCAGAAAAGGCAAAGCTTTTCTTGGCAGTTGAGATGAGTCAGGGACAGATGGTAGAAGATGTTAAGCTTGCGGCAAACGGCAAAGCACCCGTTTATTTCTACGGAAGAAACGGCGGTATGGTTCCCGAGCCTGAAGCAATAGTTCAAGAAGTAGAAAAGCTCTTAAAAGAGCAGAAGGGGGAATAGTCAATGAAAACAGTTTTTGAAAGACCACACGCACTTAGTGATGTTCCGCTTCATTATTGTCCCGGTTGTACTCATGGTATTATTCACCGACTTGTTGCCGAGGTAATAGATGAGCTTAATATGGAAGGCAAAGCAGTAGGCGTTGCACCTGTTGGATGCAGTGTTATGGCTTACGATTATTTTGAATGTGATATGCAGGAGGCTGCACACGGAAGAGCTCCCGCAGTTGCAACCGGTATAAAGAGAGTTCACCCCGACCACCTCGTATTTACATATCAGGGCGACGGTGACCTTGCGGCAATCGGTACTGCTGAAACAGTTCACGCAGCGGCTCGTTCTGAGAATATCTCAATCATATTTGTAAATAATGCAATCTATGGTATGACAGGCGGACAGATGGCACCGACATCACTTGTAAATCAGGTAACACAGACAACACCTTACGGCAGAAAGGTAGAAAATCAGGGTTATCCAATCAAGGTATCCGAGATGCTTTCAACAATTGAGGGCGCAACCTATATTGAAAGAGTTGCAGTTGACAGTATCCCCAATATAAGAAAGGCAAAAGCGGCAATCAAGAAATCTTTTGAATGTCAGCTTGCACACAAGGGATTTTCTTTGGTAGAGGTATTGTCTACTTGTCCTACAAACTGGGGATTAGAGCCGACCGAAGCTATCAAGTGGCTTCGCGAAAATATGATGGAGCATTATCCTTTAGGTGTATATAAAGATACCATCGAAGAAGGAGGAATTGTCAGATGATTCAGCGTATAATATTTGCGGGCTTTGGCGGTCAGGGCGTACTCTTTAGCGCAAAGACTGTGGCATATGCGGGTATGGATAAGGGACTCCAGATTTCGTGGCTTCCATCTTACGGCCCTGAAATGCGTGGCGGTACCGCTAACTGTTCAGTTATAGTTTCTGATGAACCTATCGGCTCACCTATTATTTCAAAGCCTGATGTGTTGGTTGCACTCAACCGCCCATCACTTGAAAAGTTTATGGACACTGTTCTTCCGGGTGGTGTAATCGTATACGACAGCTCTCTTATTGAGGTTGAAATCAACAGAGATGATGTAAAGGTTGTTCCCATTCCCGCAAAGCAGATTGCAGACGATATGGGCAGCGGAAGCCTCGGTAATATGGTTATGCTCGGTGCTTACGCAAAGTATACCGATGTTTTATCTCTTGAAGACATCGCAGAGAGTATAAAGGCACACATTCCGCCTGCAAAAATGGCTCTTGCCGAGAAGAATATTGAGATGATTACCAAAGGATACGAATTTGAGGCGTAATATATGTTAGTTTCGGTTCACGAGCTTTGTAAAAGCTTTTCCGACAACCAAATATTTAACAATGTCAATTTGACCATAGAGGACAAGTGCCGCTATGGTCTTATTGGCGTTAATGGAGCGGGAAAATCCACTCTTCTGTCGATTTTGTTTGAGGATATGGACTATGACTCGGGCGAAATTTATAAGAAGAATGGCTTGACCCTCGGGTTTTTAAAGCAGAACTCGGGACTTGAGAGAGATAGTTCAATAATTATCGAGATGCGAAAGGTCTTTGAGGATGTTTTAAAAGCAGAACAGGATTTAAGAACGATTGAGAGCGAAATGTCTATGCTTTCAGACCACGAAAGCGTAGAATACAAAAGGCTTGCGGCGCAGTATTCTCAAAAGCAGGCGTATTTTGACAGCCGTGACGGTTACAACATTGATGTTAAAATCAAGACGGTTTTAAATGGTATGGGATTTTCGGACCGTGACCTTGATACGCCTATAAATATTTTAAGCGGTGGCGAAAAGACAAGACTTGCAATAGCGAAACTGCTTTTGGAAGAGCCTGAGCTTTTAGTGCTTGACGAGCCTACAAACCATTTGGATTTCAGGACACTCAGCTGGCTTGAAGAATATCTTAAAGATTATAAGGGAGCAATTTTTGTAATCTCCCACGACAGATATTTCCTGGATAAAATCGTAGATAATATTTTTGATTTGACTCAAAAAAGAATTGACACTTATAAGGGCAATTACAGCGCATACCTTAAACAAAAAGATGAGCGTATGGAGAGAGCTATAAAAGAATATGAGGCACAGCAAGAGGAGATTGCAAGACTTCAAACTTATGTTGATAAGAATATTGCAAGAGCATCAACCTCTGCAAGTGCAAAATCAAGACTTAAAATTCTTGAGAATATGGAGGTTTTAGAAAACCCCGAATACTTTGACAAAAAGATAAAACTAAAGTTTGAAAAAACCAAAGAGCCTTTTAAGGATGTACTTACAGTTACTGATTTGACCGTTTCGGTAGGGGCTGAAAAAAAGGAGCTTTGCAAAAATATAAATTTAAGCGTTAAACGAGGCGAGAAAATTGCGGTTATCGGTGATAATGGTATCGGCAAATCTTCGCTTTTTAAGACAATACAGAATATAATTCCTCATTATCAGGGAAACATCGAATGGGGAAAGAATACATCAATCAGTTATTACGAGCAGGAAAACCTTAATTTAAATCCCGAAAAGCAGGCAATTGACGAGTTGTGGGACAGATTTCCGCACATACCCGAGGCGCAAATCCGCAGAATGCTTGGCAATGTATTACTGACTCGGGAAGATGTTTTTAAACCGGTTAAAGTGATAAGCGGTGGCGAGAGGGCAAGACTTGCACTCTGTATAATTATGCTTGAAAAATCAAATGTATTGCTCCTCGACGAGCCGACCAACCATCTTGATTTAAATTCCAAAGAGGTGCTTGAAGAGGCAATGCGTGAATTTGATGGAACAATGCTCTTTATATCCCATGACAGATACCTTTTAAATAAAGTTCCCGATAAGATTATCGAGATTACAAAAGATGGTGCGGTTATATATGACGGAGGTTATGAGTATTATAAGGAACGACAGAATTTCATAAAAAAGGAAGTGCCTCAGGAAAAACCCAAAAAGCAGGAGAGCAGTTATCGTTCAAAGGAGCAAAGACGCATAGACACCCAGAGAAAGCAGAGGATAAAGGAAATCGAAAACGAGATTTCGTATCTAGAGCAGGAAATTTCAAACTTTGAGGCAGAGCTTGCAAGCGAGGAAGTATATACGAACTTTGAGTTAACGCAAGAAAAGTCACTTAAGCTCGAAGAGGCTAACAACAAGCTTGAAACGCTCCTTGACGAATGGGAACAGCTTTCAGAAGAATAAGAACCCGAGAGGGTTCTTTTTTTGTCTGTTTTTGTTGCACGAAAAAATGTGGGAAATATCGGAAATATGTTAGACTTTAAATATATGCAAAAGAAAGGGTGAACAAAATGGAAATGCGGCTTGAAACGGTGGGAACAACGCTGGTTGTAAAGCTTGACGGCGAGATAGACCAGAGCAATGCCACTGAAATCCGTGAAAAAATTGACAGAGAAATCAGTATTCACAATATGAAAAATCTGGTACTTGATTTTGATAAAGTAACATTTATGGACAGCTCAGGGATAGGAATGTTAATTGGCAGAGTCAAGCTTATAAAAGCACGAGGCGGTAAAATTCTTATAATTCGCACACAACCGCAGGTTGATAAAATCATAGAGCTTGCCGGGCTTAAAAAGATAATGGATTTTGAATAGAAAGGAATGATACATAATGGAAAATTATATGAAGCTTGAGTTTCCGAGCAAAAGCGAAAATGAGAGCTTTGCACGAGCGGCGGCGGGAGCGTTTGCGACACAGCTTGATATAAGCTTAGAAGAGCTTGCCGATATAAAAACCGCTGTATCAGAGGCGGTTACAAATGCAATAGTTCATGGCTATCGGGAGATAAAAGGAATAGTTGAAATGACTTGTAAAATAAAGGGGCATACCATAGAAATAATTATCTGCGACAGAGGACACGGCATAGAGGATGTTGCGCTTGCGATGCAGCCTCTCTATTCGGGAAGTGATGACGAGGACAGAAGCGGTATGGGGTTTACTGTCATGCAAAGCTTTATGGATACTTTAAATGTTGAGTCACGGCTTGGCGAAGGAACGATTGTGACTATGACAAAAATGGTGGGGGCATTATTTAATGATTAAGGATTACGCCGCAGATAATGCGATGCTTTTAGAGCGTGCGGCGGGCGGTGACGAAAGTGCACGAAATCAGCTTATAGAGCAAAATTTAGGGCTTGTAAAAAGCATAGTGCGAAGATTTTTAGGAAGAGGTCACGAGGCAGAGGACCTTTTTCAGATAGGGTGCATTGGGCTAATCAGGGCGGCAGAGCGCTTTGACAGTAGCTTTGGGGTTAAGTTTTCTACTTATGCAGTTCCTATGATTATGGGCGAAATCAAGCGTTTTATCCGTGATGACGGAATAATCAAGGTAAGTCGCTCGCTTAAAGAAACGGCAACCAACGCCCTTAAAATAAAAGAGCGCATAATCAACGAAACAGGCAGAGAACCCGCACTTTCAGAAATTGCCAAGGAGCTTAAAATTTCTGTTACCGACCTTGCAACCGCATTTGAGGCACAGGTTAAGCCCGAATCGCTATATATAACAATGGACGACGGCAAGGGCGAGAGTAAACCGCTGGTCGAAAAAATCGAGAGCAAAGAAGATGATGTCGGCAGAATGATTGATAGAGTTACCATATCTTCGGCACTTGAAAGCTTCCCTCAGCGCGAAAAGGAGATTGTGTATCTAAGATATTTCAGGCAGAAAACTCAGGCAGAGGTCGCAAAAAAACTGAATATTTCGCAGGTTCAGGTATCACGGCTTGAAAAGAAAATTTTGTTAAAGCTTCGCAGTATCTTAACTAAAGAATAAAAATTTGAAAAATGACAATAATATCCTATAACGACAGGAGGGATATTATGAAATATACAAATCAGGAATATCAGGATTATCTAAATCAAAAATCCCCCGACAGTAAAATCGTAAAGAATGTTATTTTTGCATTCACTGTCGGGGGACTTATATGTGTTATAGGTCAGATTTTCTTCAATATTTATATTGGATTGGGACTAAGCGAAGAAAGTGCCCGCACAGCAGACAGCATTACAATGATATTTATAGGTGCGCTTATGACGGGGCTTGATATATATGGGAAAATTGCAAAGCACGCGGGGGCGGGCACGATTGTGCCGATTACGGGGTTTGCAAATGCCATAGTTTCGCCCGCAATGGAGTTTAAAAAAGAGGGACTTGTTTTAGGACTTGCGGCTAAAATGTTTGTCATTGCAGGACCCGTTCTGGTTTACGGAATAACCGCATCGGCGGTTGTAGGACTCATTTATTATCTGTTTGGGGGTGGAATGTAATGGCAACAAAAAGAGTTGGAAAGCAGACAGTTAAAATAGATAATGTCAGCATTTTGTCTTCATATTCAATAGTTGGCGAAAAAGAGGGACAAGGTCCGCTTAAGGATAGCTTTGATATAGTTCTTCCCGATAACGAATGGAACGAAAAAACTTGGGAAAAAACCGAGAGCAAAATGCAAAGAGAGGTAGCAAAGCTTGCGGTAGAAAAAGCAAATCTTAAATTATCTGATATAGATTATATTTTTTCGGGAGATTTATTAAATCAATGTATAAGTGCAGGCTTTAGTATGCGTGAGCTTGAAATTCCGTTTTTTGGAGTATATGGGGCGTGTTCTACTATGATTGAGGGAATAAGCCTTGCATCAATGCTTATAGACGGAGGTTTTTCAAACCACGCAGTTGCAGTAACATCAAGTCACTTTTGTACCGCAGAAAGACAGTATAGAAATCCGCTTGAATACGGCGGGCAGAGAACGCCTACTGCTCAATGGACGGTAACGGGTTCAGGTGCGGCGGTATTAAAAAGCGGCAGAGGCGATATAAATGTTACGCATATTACAACAGGCAAAATAGTTGATATGGGAATTAAAGATGCAAACAATATGGGCGGAGCTATGGCGCCTGCCGCATATGAAACCATAAAAACACATTTTGAGGATTTAAATATCTCGCCCGATGATTATGATTTGATAGTTACGGGGGATTTGGGAACGGTCGGCTCTGAAATTTTAGTGGAGCTTTTAAAAGGTGACGGAATTGACATATCAAAAAATTATAAGGATTGCGGATGTATGATTTTTGATATAGAGGCACAGGATGTCCATGCAGGCGGAAGCGGTTGCGGTTGTATAGGTTCGGTTTTGTGCGGGCATCTTTTAAAAGAAATGGAGAACAAAAAAATAAACAGCTTGCTTGCAGTCGGTACCGGTGCGCTTCTCAGTCAGACATCGTCTTTGCAAGGGGAATCGGTCCCGGGTATTGCCCATGCAGTTTCATTCAGGAGGTAAAGATGGAATATATAAATGCGTTTTGGGTAGGTGGAGCAATTTGTGCAATTGCTCAGATTTTAATAGATAAGACAAAGCTGACACCGGGCAGGATACTGGTCTTGTTCGTGGTAATAGGCGCAGTTTTGGGCGGTATAGGTATATACGATAAAATTATAGACTATGCAGGGGCGGGGGCAACAATTCCCCTCGTTGGCTTTGGAAATCTGTTGGCGCAAGGTGCAATCAAGGGCGTTCAGCAAGACGGCATTTTAGGGATTTTAACGGGCGGTGCAAAAGCCGCCGCAGGCGGAATAAGCGCATCAATAGTATTTGGTTTTATAATAGCCCTTATCTGTAACCCCAAAAGCCGATAAAAATATCCGCAATCCTTTAGGATTGCGGATATTTTTTTATTCAACATCAGATGTGCAGTGTGGGCACTTTGTTGCCTCGATTGCGATTTCGCTGCAGCAGTACGGACATTTTTTGGTGGTAACAGCTTCTTCGATAATCTCTTCCTTTTTGTTGATAGAAGATAACTTATTAAGCATCTTTACCATAACAAAGATTATAAATGCCATTATGATAAAATTGATTACCTCGGTGATAAAGTTTCCGTACTTGATTTCAACCTCGCCGATTGTTATCATCCAGCCGGTGAAATCCTTCTTGCCGAAAAGACCAATCAGCGGAGAGATAACATCGCCAACCAAAGATGTAACAATCTTCTGGAAAGCGCCGCCGATAATAACGCCGACTGCTAAGTCGATGACATTTCCGCGCATCGCAAATTCTTTAAATTCGTTTAAAAATTTTTTCATAATTTTTCTCCTTTTATATGTAATTTATTTTTTTACGATAAAGAATATCCGCTCTGATTTATCGTCTGCCGCATCAAAGCTTCTGTCATTGTAAACACCGACAAGGTTTAACCCCGCATCTTTTATGGCAGTTTCTATTTCGCATACAGAGTATGCCCTCTCCTCGTGGTATTCCTCGTATTTTTTATAAAGACCGTTTTCCTGCTCTGTAAAAATATCAATATCAAAGCTGCATATATTATCTGTATCATCAAAACTGTTGCTCCAGACGCAGTAAATATCATCTTCGTCATAGACAAAAGAATTGCCGTTTAAAAGGGTTTTAAGCTTATACTCTGAATTTATATCGAAAATAAATAAGCCATCAGGATTTAAATAATTTTTAACAAGAGCAAAAAGCTTTTCAAGGTCATTATCCATAGTGAGATAATTAACTCCGTCAAGAGCACAGATTATCGCATCAACCGTTCCGTAAAGCTCAAACTCGGTCATATCCTGATTTAAAAACAGAATATCAAGATTTTTATCCCTTGCCTTTTGAGCGGCGATATGAAGCATTTCTTCGGATAAATCTATGCCAATCATCTCGCACCCCTTTTGTGATAAGGGTATGGTAATGTTACCCGTACCGCAACCTAAATCGAGAACAAGGTGTGGCTTCATATTAAATTTTTCGAATATTTTTTCGTAGTAGTCAATAAATGAGTCATAGTCAATGTCCTGAAGTCTGTCATAAACATTTGCAAACTCGTTATACATATTACCACCTCAAATTTTTTCAATGGGAGCGTATGCCGCAAGGAGATTTTTCTCGCCCTCTTCAAACTTGATTTTAAGAAGCATATCCTTGCCCATATCCTGAGCGCTGATTATTGTGCCGATACCGAATTTTCTGTGCTTTACAGTATCGCCTACCGCAAAATCAAGAACCTTTGTTTCGGGTTTTGAATTATTTAAGAGAGCCGATTTCATAGAAGA
This sequence comes from Clostridia bacterium, assembly GCA_045661045.1. Classification (GTDB taxonomy): domain Bacteria; phylum Bacillota; class Clostridia; order Monoglobales; family Monoglobaceae; genus UMGS1820. Next base: position 6,790 of record JAZREZ010000052.1, on the reverse strand, counting down.
TTCAGGCGGTGTGTATGTCGGTATATCATAAGCCGATACAGCCTGCTTTTCGGCATAATACTGAACAAGGCCATCGGGAATTTCGTTTAAAAATCTTGACGGCTGATTATAGCTTGTTCTGCCGAAAAGGGTTCGTGTTTTTGCTCGTGTGATGAACAAATTTTTCTTGGCTCTGGTTATTCCCACATAGCAAAGACGGCGCTCCTCCTCAATTTCAGCGTCATCGCCAAAGGAACGAGTGCTTGGGAATATTCCCTCTTCTGCACCCATTAAAAATACATTGGGGAATTCAAGTCCCTTTGCACTGTGGAGTGTCATAAGAGTAACAGTATCCTGATCCTCGTCATAGTTGTCAATGTCGGAAATTAACGAAATACCTTCAAGCAAAGCGTTAAGGTCGAGGGCGGCATCAGCCTTTACCGACTCCTGAACCATTGAAATAAATTCTTCCAGGTTTTCAAGTCGGGTTTCGTTTTCAACCGTTTTTTCGGATTTTAAGGCAGCAATCATACCCGTTCTTTCCATAACTGTGCGGGTAAATAATTCCAGTCCCATACCATCTAAAAGTTCCTGATTTAGTTTTAAAATCAAATCGGCAAATTCTTTAAGTTTTGCACCTGCCTTTGCGGGAATGCTCTCGTAGCTGTCGGCGTTTTTGCAAACCTCAAAAATGCAGATGTTATTCTGTGATGCAACCTCTGCGGCTTTTTCTACAGTTGCCGCACCAATGCCACGCTTTGGCTCGTTAATAATTCTTTGAAGTGCGACATCATCGCCAAAATTATTGATAAGGCGAAGATATGCGGTCAAATCCTTGATTTCTTTTCTGTCGTAGAAGCGTAAGCCACCAAGCACCCGATAAGGGATTGCCGAACGAAGAAGTCTGTCCTCGACTACACGGGACATAGCATTCATACGATAAAGAATAACCGTGTCGCAGAATTTACCGCCAAGGTCAGCTATTCTTTCGGCTATATATTGAGCCTCCGAATGTTCGTTAAGTGCAGTAAATATTTGTATCTTTTCGCCCGAGCCGTTTGAGGTCCAGAGGTTTTTGCCCTTTCTGCCGATATTGTGAGAAATTACTTCGTTTGCGGCATCTAAAATATTTTGAGTCGAGCGATAATTTTCCTCTAATTTTATGGTTGTGCAGGATTTAAAATCCTTTTCAAATTCAAGTATGTTTCGGATATCTGCTCCACGGAACTTATAAATGCTCTGGTCATCATCACCTACAACACAAAGGTTTTCGTGAGCCTTGGCAAGCAGACTTACAAGCTTATATTGAGCGTGGTTGGTATCCTGATACTCGTCGACTAAGATATACTTAAATCGGTTTTGGTAGTATGAAAGAACATCGGGGTGTTCTTCAAAAAGCTCAACGGTTTTTACGATTAAGTCATCAAAGTCAAGTGCGTTATTGCTCTTTAGCTTTCTTTGATAGAGTGAATAAATCTCGGCAATCTTTGACAGATAAAAATCGTTGCCGTTAATTTTTGCAAATTCAACGGGGTCAAGAAGCGAGTCCTTTGCATTGCTGATTATGGAAAGTACCGCACGGGGAGCGTATTTTTTATCGTCAAGAGATAACTCCTTAAGACAATTTTTTATAACTGTCTGCTGGTCGGCGGTATCGTATATGGTAAAGCTTTTTTCAAAGCCTAACTTGTCAATATCACGGCGCAAAAATTTAACGCAGGAGGAATGGAATGTTCCCGCCGCAATCTCTGATGCAGAATCGCCGAGCTTTGACTTAAGTCTGTTTTTAAGCTCGCCTGCTGCCTTGTTTGTAAAGGTGATTGCAAGTATCTGCCAGGGGGCTACGGGATTTTCCGACAGAGCCTCCTCTAAATGCGGCGGCAGCTCGTCAAGCTCGCCGTTTAAATACCAGCTCATAATTTCGGTATCGGCGTCGGTTATAAATGAAGGAGTGTTGTCGCTGTTATACGCCGTTCCGTACCTGATTAAATGCTCGATTTTATGTATTATAACGGTGGTTTTTCCCGAACCTGCTCCTGCAAGCACAAGAAGCGGCCCCTCTGTGTGAAAGACCGCCTTTTTTTGCTGTGGATTGAGCATACTATATTCTTTTTCTAAAATCTGTTGTCTTATTTTTTTAAAGTCTATTTCAAACACCTGCCTGAATAATAGTCGCACCGCCCAAGACTATGTCGCCGTCATAGAAAACTACGGCTTGTCCGGGGGTTATTGCTCTTTGCGGAGTATCAAAAACAACCTTTAAGTTGTCTTCGGGATAAATGGTGCAGGGCGCAGGTTTTGCGCTGTATCGCACCTTTGCAAAAGCCTTTATAGGCTCAGTTAATTTTTCAAATGCAATAAAGTTTTCGTTTACGGCATATAAAGTGTCAGAAAATTCTGTTCCCTGCTCGCCTAAAACGATGTGGTTATTTTCCGCATCAATTCGATTTACAAACATAGGCTTGCCGAATGCAATCCCAAGTCCCTTTCGCTGACCGACTGTGTAGTTGACAATTCCCTTGTGTCTGCCCAAAACATTGCCGTCTAAGTCAACAAAGTCGCCCTCTTTGGGAACATATCCGATTCGTTCTTTAATAAATGAAACATAGTCATTATCGGGTATAAAGCATATTTCCTGGCTATCGGGTTTATTTGCAACCAGAAGATTGTGCTTTTGCGCATATTCTCTTACAGAATTTTTATCCGCAAAATCGCCCAGAGGAAGAAGAAGCCTTGAAAGTATGTGTTGACTTAAATTATACAAAACATAGGTCTGGTCTTTCCCGTCTGCATCAGCCTTTAATAAAAGATGACGCCCCGAATTTTCATCAAACTTGATTTTTGCATAATGTCCCGTTGCAAGATAGTCAGCACCTAAATCGTCTGCCGCCTTTGCCATAGCATCAAATTTTAAAAACTTGTTGCACGCAATGCAGGGGTTGGGCGTTCTGCCGTTTATATATTCTTCCACAAAGTAGTCAATAACAAATTGCGAAAATTCCTTGCGAAAATCAAGTATATGAAATTCAATACCAAGTTTTTCGGCAACTTTTTTAGCATCCTCTGACGGAGCAGAGCAGGAGGCATCGCCATCCCACAACCTCATCGTAAGACCGACTACTTCATAGCCTTGTTCTTTAAGATATGCGGCGGCAACACTGCTGTCAACACCGCCTGACATTCCTATAACAACCCTTTTCATTATTCTTCGTCCATGCCGTGAGCGTGTGCATGTGCACATCCGCAACACTCGCCCGTGCATTTTATGATGCCCGATGTATCCATTCCACGACCTTCGTAGTAGTTTGCAATAGCCGCATGGATTGCTTCTTCTGCAAGGTTTGAGCAATGCATCTTAACGGGCGGAAGTCCGTCAAGTGCTTCTGCAACTGCAAGGTTTGTAAGCTTTAACGCCTCTTCAACAGTTTTGCCCTTTACAAGCTCTGTTGCCATACTGCTTGTTGCAATAGCCGCACCGCAGCCAAAGGTTTTGAATTTAACTTCTTCGATGATTTGAGTATCATCGTTTATCTTCATATAAATTTTCATTATATCGCCGCACTGTGGGTTTCCAACCTGACCTACGGCATTTGCATCTTCAATTTCGCCCACATTTCTGGGGTTGCTGAAATGGTCCATTACTTTTTCACTATACATATTTACACCTGCTTCCTTAATATATCTTCATAAAGAGGTGACATCATTCTGAGTCCTTCAACGACCTCTTTGATGGTATCTACTATATAATCAACATCTTCAAGTGTATTTTCTTCGCTGAATGAAGTTCTGAGCGAGCCATGAGCCTGCTCGTGCTTTAAGCCGATTGCAAGCAGAACATGTGACGGATCGAGAGAACCTGATGTGCAAGCGCTTCCGCTTGATGCCGAAATTCCTTTCATATCAAGGCGCAGGAGCAACCCCTCACCCTCGATAAATTCAAATGAGATGTTGGCATTTCCCGCGAGTCTTTGAGTCGGGTGACCATTAAGTCTTGAATAAGGAACGGCTTCCAATACCTTTTTGATGTATGTGTCACGGATTTTTGCAAGCTTTTCTGCTTTTGCAGAAATATCAGCAGTTGCCATTTCTATTGCTTTGCCAAGACCTATAATGCCCGCAACATTTTCAGTACCCGCTCTGCGCATTCTCTCCTGAGCTCCGCCCGTGATAAAGGGAACAAGCTTAATTCCCTTTCTTACATAGAGAGCGCCGCTTCCCTTAGGACCGTGAAATTTGTGCCCTGTAAGCGAGAGCATATCAATGTTCATATCGCTGACATCAATATCCACCATACCGATAGCCTGAACCGCATCTGTATGGAAAATTACGCCTGCCTCTTTAGCAACAGCTCCGATTTCTTTAATTGGCATAATTGTACCGATTTCGTTATTTGCAAACATAATCGTAATAAGGATTGTATCGGGGCGGATTGCATTTTTTACAGATTCTGCTGATACCATTCCGTACTCGTCAACCGGAAGGTATGTTACCTCGTAGCCCTCTTTTTCAAGGTCCTGACAAGTGTGAAGCACAGCGTGATGTTCAACTGCAGAAGTTATAATGTGCTTGCCCTTTGCAGAAAAAGCCTTTGCGGTTGAGCGTATCGCCCAGTTATCCGCCTCACTGCCCGAACCCGTGAAATAAATTTCGGCGGGGGCAGCATTGATTGCGGCAGCAACTTGAGCACGGGCGTTTTCTACAGCCTTTCTTGACTCTCTGCCCTCTTTGTAGATGCTTGAGGGGTTGCCGCAATATTCTGTAAGGTACGGAAGCATAGCCTCAAGTACCTCGGGTGCAACCTTAGTGGTTGCGGCATTGTCAACATAAATGCGTTTATCCATTATGTCCTACCTTTCTTTGTTACAGCAGCATTCTATGAAAAGTAGATGTTCTGTAATTATTTAAATTTTTGGGATTCCTTTACTGCCATCTGGTCACAGCGTTCATTTTCGGGATGTCCCGCATGGCCCTTAAGCCATACAAGCTTAATTTCGTGGTTGTCTAAAAGATTTAAAAGCCTTTCCCACAAATCAGGGTTTTTGGCGGGAGATTTATCTCCTTTTTTCCAGCCGTTTTTCTGCCACGATTTAGCCCAACCCTTTTCAACGGCCTCTACAAAATATTTAGAGTCGCTGTAAATAGTCACGCTGCATTTTCGGTTAAGCGCCTCAAGCCCCTTGATAACCGCCATAAGCTCCATGCGGTTGTTGGTGGTGTTTTCTTCGCCGCCCGAAATTTCTTTCTCAAATGAGCCTGAGCGAAGTATTGCGCCGTATCCTCCCGGACCGGGATTTCCGCTGCAGGCACCATCGGTAAAAAGTTCAACAGCTGTAAGCATAACATCCCGTCCTTTCGAGTAAATTTTATCCCAATCTTTATTGTATCACAAATATCCATAAAAATCCATAGTTTTTACAAAAAAATATAACTTTTTTGACGATTGAATTTTTTGAAAAATATGTTATAATTAAGAAAGATAAAGGGGATGTAGTTTTGCAGACTTGGGTTATATTTGTTGTACTTTACGGAGTTTTAAAAGGTTTAAGAGAGCCTGTGAAGAAAACCATACTTAAAAAGGTTGACCTTTTAACAACGCTGTTTGTTTATACTGCGGTTGGATTTTTGCTGTCAGCGCCAACAGCAGAGGGTGTTTTGGATGTTCCGCCGAATATTTTTGGCTGGATACTGGTAAAATGTATGGCGATATTTATCGCGTGGATTGCCGCATTCGTAGGACTTAAAAAGGTTCCTGTCAGCATATACGGAATAACCGATATGTCAAGAGTTATATTTTCAACGCTTATGGGCGTGATTTTTCTTGGCGAAAGTTTGACATTAAAAGGAATAGTAAGTCTTATTCTGGTGGTTATGGGTTTGTATTTTGCAAACAGTAAAAAGGGCAAAAACGATGAAGAATATAAGGCGAAATATATATGGCTTATAATACTTTCATGTGCCCTCAATGCCGTTTCGGGAACGCTTGATAAATATATTATGGCATCGGGCGAAATTACAAGCTCGGCACTTCAGTTCTGGTTTATGGCAATTACTTCGTTTATGTATCTTATGTATATGATAATTAAGAAGCATAAAATAGATTTAAAAAATGCTCTTAAAAATCCTTGGATATATGCTTTAAGCCTTTCGCTTATAGTGGGGGACAGACTTTTGTTTATTGCAAATGCAGATGAAGCAAGTCGGGTTACAGTAATGACGCTTATTAAGCAATCTGCGGCAATCGTTACCATAGTTTCGGGAAAAGTTCTGTATAATGAAAAAAATATCACAAAAAAGCTTATCTGCGCAGGAATTATACTGACGGGCATTTTTCTTGCGGTGATATAAATTAAAAATAAGGAGAGATAAAAATGGTATTTGATAACTTAAAGAACTGTAAAAATTATTACGGAATAAACAAGAATATGGAAAAAGCTTTTGACTTTATTAAAAAAGCAGTAGCCGAAAATCTTCCTGCTGACAAGTACGAGATTGACGGCAAGGAGCTTTATGCAATCGTTCAGGAATATACAACAAAAGCCATAGAGGACGGAAAGTTTGAAGGACATCAGAATTATATTGATATCCAGTTTATAGTATCGGGAAACGAAATTATAAAGGTAAAGGATATTGAGGCAATGACATCTAAAGTTCCATATAATCCTGAAAAAGATGTGGAATTTTATGAGGATACAGACGATTGCACGATTGGCGTTTTAGAAAAGGGCGAATACGGAATTTTTATGCCCCAGGATATACATATGCCGGGACTTAGTCCAAAGAGTGGTGCAACCGAGGTTAAAAAAATCGTTGT
>JAZREZ010000051.1:0-90297 GCA_045661045.1 Clostridia bacterium | reverse complement strand
CGCCGAAGCGTTTTTTATAAGTAGCCATAATCAAGTTTCCTTTTCATATATAATAAGTTAATTTTACAATAACATTCTACAAAAGTCAAACTATTTTGACAAATATTTTGGATTGCAAAATCGTGAAAAAAGTGGTATAATGAGTTCATTAAAATGAACTCAATGAATATTGAAAAATGAATAATGAAAAATTAAGGAACAAATGCTCCGCGTTTGAAATAAAAGAAAATCACTTTGTGATTTTCAACCACAATTATTCATCATTTATTATTAATTATTCATTAAAAATCAGTGGCATCTAATTTATACACTAATTATATAATTATAAAAGGTGATTTTTATGAAAAAAGGATTGGTCTTAGAGGGTGGCGCTATGCGCGGGATGTATACTGCGGGCGTTATAGATGTATTTTTAGAAAATGATATTTTACTTGACGGAGTGGTAGGAGTTTCGGCGGGCGCAGCGTTTGGATGCAATTATAAATCAAAGCAAGTCGGAAGAACCATTCGTTACAACAAAAAATATTGCAAAGATCCGAGATATGTGGGGCTTAAATCTTTGATTACAACGGGCGATTTATACAATGTTGATTTTTGTTATACACAAATCCCTCAAAAGCTTGATGTGTTTGATAATAAAACATTTGCGGAAAATCCGGTTGAATTTTATGTTGTGGCAACCGATGTAAACACAGGTAAGGCGGTATATCATAAATGCTATGACGGGCTTGGAAACGACCTTGAGTGGCTCAGAGCATCCGCATCTATGCCGATGGTTTCGCGCGTTGTAGAAGTAGATGGACTTTCTCTTTTGGATGGCGGAATAGCAGACTCTGTTCCGATAGAATGGTTTAAAAGCATCGGCTATGAAAAAAATATTGTTGTTTTAACCAGACATAAGGGGTATCGCAAAAAGAAATCAGCTGCACTTGCGTTGATAAAGATGAGCCTTAAAAAATATCCCAAGATTTATGAGGCGATGGCAAAACGCCACGAGGTTTACAACGATACGCTTGACAAAATAGAAGAAATGAAGAAAGAAAAAAGTGTATATGTTCTTCAACCATCAGTTGATTTTCATATAAATAGGGTAGAAAAAAATCCCGAAAAATTAGAGGAATTATATCAGCTCGGAAGACGCGATGCACTTGATAAGCTTGATGAAATACGAGAATTCTTAAAATAAAAAAAGACCTTACGGTCTTTTTTTAATATGTTACATATAAGAATTTGTTGTGTTCATCCCAAGTAACCTTTCCGCCAATCTGCTCAACAACATCACGGATGGGGAGCATTATGCGGTTGTGGTATTCAATGGCAGGAGATGAAAGGGTGTGAGCCTTTCCGTTTACCATCATAAAGTTTTCGCCCGGCTTTATTAAAAGTCTGTTTCCGTCAATGGTAACACCTGCATAGTTCATATCATTATACCATTCAATTTCAGCGCCCATATCCTCAAGAACTGCACGCAGAGGAACAAGTGTGCGGAACTTCTTTGTGTCGGTAATAGGTGGCTGGTCAAAGTCAACCTCAACGCCGTTTACATATACTGCAATAAGTTCTTCGGTTGGCATCTTTTTGGATTTTGCATATTCATATGCAACCGCACCATCGCCTAAATAACAATGAAGAGTTACATTTTCACTTGAGGTAAATGCGTTACTTGCAATGGTCTTTATACTGTTTGGAACAGAAACTGCAATAAGATTTTCGCAGTTAGCAAAAGCCCTTGCGCCTATTGTTTCAACGCCGTATGGAACCGAAACGCCCGCAAGCGCCGAGCATTGATAAAAGAGTCCGTCGCTGATAGCAGATAAGCTTCTTGAAAGGCGAACGGATTTAATACTTTCTGAATATGCAAAGCAGGTTGCACCAATGCTTTCAACCGAGTCGGGAATGTAAACCGTTTCAATCTTTGTGCTGCCACCGAATGCTCCGCTTGCAATAGCAATAACACGCATATCATCAATTTTGTTGGGAACAACAACATCGGTGCGTGTATCGTCTACACAAGTAATGGTTACCTTGCCGTCTTTTACCTCATAAGAGAAGATATCATATTTTAATGTGTCGGTATCTGCAAATACAGAGATGCACGACAAAAGAGCACACAAAAGAATAACAGCCGTTATTTTTTTTAGCATAAAATCACTCCTTAAATTCATATCAGGCTACAGTATATCATAAAATCAATGTAAAATCAACCATTTTATTGACATAGGGATAAAATGGTGATATTATAAAAGCTATAAACGAAGGGGTGTGACATAATGAAGAGGACGAAATTAGCAGACAGAATTTTGCCGACATATACAAAAGGCGAAGAAATTTTCAATATGGTATCGCATATAGTCGGCGGTGCGTTGGGAATTCTGGCAATAGTTCTTTGCAGTATTTTTGCAAAAAATGCTTACGGAGTTGTATCGGGTGTAATATTCGGGATTACAATGCTTGTGCTTTATACAATGTCAAGTATTTATCACGGACTAAATCCTGAAACAATGGCAAAAAAAGTCTTTCAGGTAATTGACCATTGTTCGATATTTATACTGATTGCAGGAACATATACACCAGCTGTACTCTGTACTTTAAGAGAGGCAAGTGCGACGCTTGGATGGTCATATTTCTGGATTATATGGGGACTTGCGATTTTAGGAATAATACTTAATTCGATTGATTTAAAAAAGTTTCAGGTTTTTTCGATGATATGCTATCTTGTTATGGGATGGTGCATAATTGCAAAAATAAAGCTGATTATTACGCTTATAGGAATGACGGGATTTTATCTGCTTCTGTGGGGAGGAATTGCGTATACATTAGGTGCAATACTTTATGGAATAGGAAGTAAGAAGAAGTGGTTTCATTCAGTATTTCATATCTTTTGTGTAATCGGCAGTATATTACATTTTTTATTTATCTTGTTGTATGTAATTTAAAAAAAGACCTCTGTTTTAAAAACAGAGGTCTTTTTGTGTCATTTTTTATTTCTTTACACCTGCATCCTTCCAGGTTGCCCAGAGGGGACCTGCAACGAATACTGATGAGTAGAAACCAATTACGATACCAATGATAATCGGAAGAGCGAATACCTGAATTGAAGGAACGCCGAGTATATAAACCATACCGATTGTAAGAAGTGTTGTAATTGATGTATTGATAGAACGATTCATTGTCTGAAGGACACTCTTTTCAGCAATCTGTGAATAGGTTTCCTTTCTTGCGTGTCTTGTGTTCTCTCTGATTCTGTCCATAATAACGATTGTGTTATTGATAGAATAACCGAGAACGGTGAGAATTGCCGCAATGAAGTTTGTATCAATAGAAACTCTTAAGATAGAGTAAATACCCATAAGGATAAGTACATCGTGAACAAGAGCGAGGATTGCAACTGCACCTGATGCAAAATCAAAACGAACTGTTACATAAAGAAGAATTGCAATACAAGCAAGGATTGACATCCAGATAGCGCTCTGTGCAAGTTCTTTACCCGTTGAGGGAGAAACGATGTCCTGACCGATAAGCATAACGGGAGCTTCTTCAGCAGGAGCTTCTTCTGTGGGTTCTTCTGTTGCTTCTTCTGTCTGGGTTGCATCTATTGCTTTACCATACTTAGCTTCAAGACCTGCTGTAATTGCAGTAATCTTTTCAAAAGCGAAGTCGCTGCGTTCTTCGTCAGTAGTGAGCGAGTTATCAAAACCGAATTTGATAATAACATCATTTCCTGACTGCTGAACGGAAGAAGGACTCTGGTTCTGACCAAGTGCTTCGTTTGCGATAGCCTGAATATCAGATGTAGTGAAATCTGCATTAATTGTATAAGTTACTGCCATACCGCCTGCAAAGTCGGTATCAAGCACAAATCCCTGCAAAATTAAAGAAGCGGCAGAGGCAAGAATGAGAATAATTGAGATACCAATGAATATCCATTTGTTTTTCATAATTTTCATTATGCTTTGCCTCCTTTCATTTCTACATTTGCTGACTTTTTGTTGATGCCGTAAAGCCAAAGGTTCTTAACATTCATACCAATCATCTGTTTAAGCAAGAATCTTGTAACAAAGATTGCAGTAAGCATTGAAACAACGATACCTATGAAGAGTGTGATACCGAAGCCTTTGATAGTACCTGTTCCAAGCCACCAGAGAATAACTGCAGAAATGATAGTTGTAATGTTAGAGTCGATAACTGCAGTAAGAGCACGGTTAAAGCCTGCATCAACGGCACTGCGTACAGTTTTGCCAAGACGAAGCTCTTCTTTGATACGCTCAAAGATAACAACATTAGCATCAACTGCCATACCTACTGATAAAATAATACCTGCAATACCCGGAAGTGTTAAGTTTATGTTAAAGTTTGCAAGAATAATCAAAACGATAGCAAGGTAGGCAGAAAGTGCGATAGATGCAACGAAACCGGGGATTCTGTAAATCAAAAGCATAAAGAGCATTACAAGGATAAGACCTATAATACCGGCAAGGATTGCATTGTTTAACGCTTCATCGCCAAGTGTTGCGGTAACTGTTCTTACCTCAACCTGTTCAAGTGAGAAAGGAAGCTTACCCGATTTAATGTTAGCTGCAAGTGACTTTGCAGATTCGGGAGTAAATTCACCTGTAATCACACAAGTATTGCTATCGATTTTCTGCTGAACAGTAGGAGCTGAGAGAAGTGTGTTGTCCATTACTATGTAAATAGGACTTCCAACTAATCTTCCTGTAGCTGCTGCAAATTTTTCTCTGCCCTCGTCATTAAGCTCAAGCTCAATGTAGTTAGAGCTTGCACTCATTCCGTCAGATGTCTGACCGTACTGAACAGATGCGTTCTTAACCTGTGAACCTTCCATAACAACATCGTTTGGGTCAACGATTACCTTGTTTGGATTTTCGGGGTCCATAGTTACATTCTCAACAAATAAAAGCTGAGCGGTAGCACCGAGTGTTTCAACTGCATTTTTAGCATCGTGAACATCGGGAAGTTCTACACGAACCTTGTCAACACCCTGACGGGTAATTGTAGCTTCAGTAAGACCCTGACTGTCAAGTCTTGTTCTGAGCATATTAACAACGATTTCCATATCTTCGTCTGTGGGGTTTTCTGTCTGAGCTTTATAAACTATTACAGTACCACCTTTTAAGTCAAGTCCCAGAGTAACGCCGTTCTGCACACCCGGGATTTGAAATTTGTCCGAAATATTGACGCCGAACACGCCAACGTAAAGAAGTGCAACGATTACAAGAATAATAGCTGCAAATTTAACTATACTTTTGGACACTTTTTTTCCTCCTTCGTATGGGGCAAGCCCCGTAAATTATGTGAATTTAATTTTTTACTAAGTTTGAAACACTACCAAGGGTCAATTATAACCTTTTAAGGTATTTAAGTCAAGGGTATTTGTCGAAATGTTAATAAAATTTAAATAATTTTAGTGTCATTTATGATAAGACTGAATTTTGTGCCGAGAAAATCAGCGGCACGCCTTGACATAAGCATTCTGCTTGAGAATATCTCGAAATAATCCATAAGGGAACAGATTTCGGTGTCAATCGTAAGGTTAAGACAGATTGTTTTGTCGGGAAGAACCGAAACATCCGCCTGAGTTGCGGCGAAATTCACTCTGTCGTGAATATCAAATTCTGCCGCCTCACGATTTCTTACACGGCTCCGTCTTACATCGGTTTTGTCTGCGAGAATAAGAGCCGCCGCAATCTGATTGACGGGAGTGCCCGTACCTTCATCGTGGTTACCGATTGCTGCAACGATTTTTGCAATTTCGTTGGGCGACATACCAAGACGGGTAAGAATATTAAAGGCAATAACCGCACTGCTTTGAGCGTGGTCAACACGATTGACTACATTGCCGATATCGTGCATATATCCCGCAATCCTTGCAAGTTCTGCTGTGCGTTTATCAAAGTTTAATGATGTAAGAATCATATGAGCAATCTTTGCGGCACGCTGAGCGTGAAGCAAAGAATGGTCGGTATATCCCAGTGTACCGATATACTTGTCGCCCTTTTCCAAATAGGTTTTTATCTCAGAGTTTTTTACTATATCCTGAAAAGTTACAAGATTTGCGTTTTCACTCATTTTAAAACCTCCTTATTCAGCCTCAACCGCTTTTGCATACAGACTGCATTCAACACGCTTTCTTTGAAGCTTACAGCTTATTTCGTGGGGTTTATTAATATCACCGTTTATAAGACAAGCGTTTGCCATACAACCGCCGCTGCAATAGAATTTTGCAAAACACTTTCGGCAATCCTCTTTGGTGTAAACATTGCAATCCTCAAATGTCTGACGGATTGTATGATTTAGGTTTCCGTCATTTAAGTTACCCATTTTGTATTCTTCAGTACCCACAAACTGATGACACGGATAAATATCGCCGTTTGGAGCAACTGCAAGATATTCACAACCCGCACCACAACCTGATAAGCGTTTGATAACGCATGGACCCTGGTCAAGGTCGATCATAAAATGGAAGAAGTTAAACCATTTTCCGTTTTTGCGGCGGTTTAAATATTCTTCGAGTAATTTTTCGTATTCAGAATAAATTACCGGCAAATCTTGTTCTCTTAAAGCATAGTCGGGTGTGCCGTCGCATACAACGGGTTCTACCGAGGTCTGCTTAAAACCAAGGTCTGCAAGATGAATAACATCATCTGCAAAGTTTAAGTTATAGCGGGTAAATGTACCTCTTACATAATAGTTGTCCTGATTTCGACTTTCGGCAACCTTTTTGAATTTAGGAACAATACTGTCATAACAGCCGCTTCCGTCAACCCTTACACGAACTCTGTCATTTGTTTCTTTTGTACCATCAAGGCTTAAAACAACATTTGACATATTTTCGTTTAAATATTCGATTATTTCGTCGTTTAACAAAATTCCGTTTGTGGTAAGAGTAAAGCGGAAGTTCTTATTATGTATTTTTTCCTGCTCTCGTGCGTGCTTTACAACCGCCTTTACAGCGCCGAAGTTCATAAGCGGTTCACCGCCGAAAAAGTCTACTTCAAGATTTCTTCTTTTGCCCGAATTTTCAATAAGAAAATCAATAGCCTTGCAACCGATTTCGGCACTCATAAGCTCGCGTTGACGGTGGTATGCACCCTCGTCAGCAAAGCAGTATTTACAGCGCAGATTGCAATCGTGCGAAATGTGAAGACATATTGCCTTTACGGGTGAGCGTTTTTTCATATTGACCGCAATGTCTGCATAGTCGTCTTTAGAAAAAAGAGTGTCACTTTCGTAGAGTGAATACATCTCATCCCACGCATCTGTAATATCCTCTTTTGAAAACTCTGATGAGAGAGAAGATATAACATTATCGGGAAGATTTTTGCTTGGCACAAAGGTGTCGTTCTCTTCGGGACAGAGAGCGTTAATTATGTCAAAGCAAAGCTTGTCCAGAATATGAACACAACCGCTGTTTACATCAAGTGCCATATATTTGTCTTTGATTTTAAATGTATGAACCATAATAAAAAGCCTTTCTTAAATACGCAAAATCGGCGCCCTGAGGCGCCGCATATTACAGGTATTTTTATTTTACGCCTGCTTTTCGCACTTCTGGTTAGCAACTGTGCAAGAAGTCTTGCAAGCTGACTGACAAGAAGTCTGGCATTCGCCGCAGCCACCCTTTGCGGCGCTCTTTTTAAGTGTAGCGTTGTTTAAAGTTTTGATTCTTTTCATAGTAAAAACTCCTTTTATGTAAATTTAAATTTTATCTGTGTTTCTTTCGGCGTGAATTGACGCCGATAATTCCGCCGATTGCCCCGCAGATAATACGAATTATTGCAGAGAGCAAAGCGGAAGAGGAAATACCAAAATTTCCAAATACTATACTGCCGATAAGATATACAGCCAGAATATAGAATATACCCGTCAGTATTCCTGATAAAAGACCTTGCCGTGAAAAGTGACGAGCGGCCTTAAAACCGCAAATTCCTACACATATATCGGAAATCGCACCGACAATCATAGCAACTGCAATGTCAGACAGACTTAAAAAAACTGCCCCGCAGGATGCCAAGAATATCAAACCGACAGAAAGTGCCATACATACAGCAGTATTTTTTAAAAGAAACGGAATATCAAAAATTCCATTGTTTACAACCGTATCCCTTGCCATATAAATCCCTCCATAGTTTGTTCATATAGTAAGATATATGGAAAGCGGAGGGATAATATGACGGATTTTTAAATATTATTCAGCATCAGTAGCTTCTTCATCGGGAATAGGTGCAACCTCGTCTTTCTTTGCGGCAGCATTGATAAGACGGCTGATTGCGGCACGCTCGATTGCGATGAATGATTTTGTAGTGCCGATGCCTGTTTCGAGAACGAATATATCGTCTTTAATTCTTGTTATTTTGCCGTGAATACCGCCGATTGAAGCAACCTCGTCGCCAACCTTTAAAGCAGCAATCATATCACGCAATGCCTTTTCCTTTTTGCGCTGCGGACGAATGAGCACAAAATAGAAAACAACAAAAATAAGAATCATCGGAAAAAATGAAACAATTAACTCAAGTGCGCTCTGCATAGTAAACCTCCTATAAAATGTTATTGTTAATATTATAAACATAATTATTAAATTTTGCAATAGTTTTTATGTAAATTTTTCTTGATATTAAAAAAACTTTATGTTAACATATTAACTTGTAGGAGAATTTAAGGAGAAATTACATAATGAACGAACAAAAATCCGAAATCAGATATACAGGCAGCAATCCCTTGGGGTTTGCTCCGATTGGCAGATTACTTTTAAAGTTTGCAGTGCCTTCGGTCACATCAATGCTTGTGAATTCAATTTATAACATAGTAGACCAGATTTTTATCGGTCAGGGGATAGGGTATCTCGGTAATGCCGCGACTACGATTGCTTTTCCGATTATAACTGTTATCCTTGCATTTTCCACGCTTATAGGAGCGGGCGGTGCAGCATATGCCTCAATAAAGCTTGGTGAGCAGGATAAGACTCAAGCTGAAAAAGTG
Source organism: Clostridia bacterium (assembly GCA_045661045.1). GTDB lineage: Bacteria > Bacillota > Clostridia > Monoglobales > Monoglobaceae > UMGS1820. Next base: position 81,300 of record JAZREZ010000051.1, on the reverse strand, counting down.
CTCGGTAACGCACTTACATTAAGTCTTATTGTGGGTATAACCATTATGCTGTTTGGGCTTGGTTTTTTAGAACCACTTGTCAGAATTTTTGGTGCAACAGATAATACAGTTGGTTATGCAATGGAATATTCTCGGTTTATTTTGCTTGCGGCTCCGTTTAATGTGCTTGGAATTGTACTTTCAAACTTTGCAAGAAATGACGGAAGTCCCTTAACTGCAATGATAAGCTTGGTTGCGGGTGCAGTGCTTAACACTATACTTGACCCAATATTTATATTTGTATTTAATTGGGGAGTTATGGGTGCGGCGCTTGCTACTGCGATTTCTCAGGTGCTTACGGCTGTTATACTCATACATTATTTCTTAAGAAAGAGCAATATGCGTTTCTCGTCTAAAAGTATAAAGCTGAATTTCCGTATCTGTAAAAGCTTTATTCTGCTTGGTATATCAAGCTGTGTTTTGAATTTGGCAACCACAGTTTTAAACATTATACTCAATAACTTGTTGATTACATATGGTGATTTATCGGCAGTTGGCGGTGATATAGCGTTAAGTGCTATGGGTGTTGTGCTCAAAATCAATATGATTATTATTTCTATCTGTATAGGAATAGGTGTTGGCAGTCAGCCGATACTCGGTTTTAACAGAGGAGCAAATCAGCCGGAGCGTGTGAAGAAAACATATCTTACGGCAGTCAGCATCGGTTTTGCGATTACGCTGATTGGATTTATTCTGTGTCAGACAATACCGCACATTGTTTTAAGATTGTTCGAAACAAGCAGTCAGCAGTTTATAGATTTTGCGGTAAGGTGTATGAGAATATATCTGGGCGCAGTGTTTGTTGCGGGTATACAGATTGTAACTACCAACTATTTTCAGGCAACGGGTCAACCGCTTAAAGCGAATATAATGTCGCTTTTGCGTCAGGTGATTTTGCTGATACCTTTGCTTTTGATATTACCGAAATTTATGGGACTTGACGGAATATTGTATGCAGGTCTTTTTGCTGACCTTTTAGCAGGTGTTGTATCAACAATCTTTGCGGTAACCGAAATCAAGAAATTAAACAGATGGATAAACGAACTTAAAAAGACCGCATAAGCGGTCTTTTGCTTTATAAATGTTTTCTCATATGCGAGATTGCGTTTTTCTCAAGGCGTGATACCTGAGCTTGCGAAATGCCGATTTCGCCCGCGACCTCCATCTGCGTTTTGCCCTGAAAAAATCGCAGATTAAGAATGTGTTGTTCACGGCTTGGCAGTCGTCTTATAGCCTCTTTTAACGAAATTTTTTCAAGCCACGATTCATCTAAATTTTTCTCGTCTGCAATCTGGTCCATTACAAAGACAGTATCACCGCCGTCGTGATAAACAGGCTCATGTAACGAAACAGGAGCAAGAATTGCATCAAGTGCCATTGAAATATCCTCTTTGGGAATATCAAGCTCCTTTGCGATTTCTTCTATTGACGGATCTCTTCCGCTTGCAGCGGTCAGGCGCTCTTTTGCGCCAAGTGCCTTATATGCAATATCTCTTGTAGAGCGGCTTACCCTGATTGCGTTGTTATCTCTAAGATATCTTCGTATCTCGCCGATTATCATAGGGACGGCATATGTGGAAAATTTTACATCGTGAGATGTGTCAAAGTTGTCAAGCGCTTTTATAAGCCCGATGCACCCTATCTGAAATAAATCGTCTATATTTTCACCTCTGTTATTAAAACGGCGCAGTATGCTCAGGACCAGCCTTAAATTACCGCAGATAAATTCCTGACGGGCATTCATATCACCCTGCTTGATTTTTATAAATAACTCTTTTTTCTGTTGTTCGGAAAGAACAGGCAGATTTGATGTATTTACTCCGCAAATCTCAACTTTATTTGTCATAGGATTCTCCTGAAATTTTGACTTTAAAGTAAGTATTTGCAAGGCAAATTTTTTTATACTGTCAAATACAAATATCAATTGTCGAAAAAAATGAAAATATACGCATTTTTTATTTGCATTTAAGGAAAACATATGTTATACTAATTTTGTTATGGTTTTTTTATGAAATACTAACAAGAAACGGAGAAATCAAAATGGCAATCAAAAGACTTTTTGTAGAAAAAAAGAAAGGGTTTGATGTTGAGGCAAAGGCAATGTGCAAAGACCTCAAAGAAAATTTAGGTCTTTCAGCCTTAGAGGCAGTAAGAGTTATTAACCGCTACGATGTAGAGGGTATGACCGATGCAGAAATTGAGCTTACAAAGGATACAGTTTTTGCAGAGCCTCAGGTTGACAATCTCACATTTGAAACCATTGATATAACAGACGGCAAGTATTTTGCTATGGAATATCTGCCCGGTCAGTTCGACCAGAGAGCAGACAGTGCGGCGCAGTGTGTGCAGATTATGACAGGTGGTGAAAAGCCGGGAGTGCGCACAGCCAAAGTTATCGTTCTTATAGGCGATGTTACGGATGCGGATGTAGAAACTGCGGCAGAATATCTTATAAACCCCGTTGAATCAAGGCGTGCAAGTCTTGAAAAACCCGAAACCTTAAATGATAAAAGTGCAGAGCCTGCCGATGTTAAGTACATTGACGGCTTTATTGACTTGGATGCAGACGGACTTAAAGCTTTAGTTTCCGATATGGGACTTGCTATGGATTTTGATGATATTTGTTTCTGTCAGGATTATTTTAAAAACACAGAAAAGAGAAACCCAAGCATTACGGAAATTCGTATGATTGATACATATTGGTCAGACCACTGCCGTCACACCACATTCTCAACAATTCTTGACAATGTAAAGATTGACGACAAGGTTATCGGCGGTGTTTACGAGGATTATCAGAAATCAAGAGAATATGTCTATGCGGGCAAAAAGATGAAGAATATCTGCCTTATGGACCTTGCGACAATTGCTGTAAAGGAGCTTAAAAAGCGTGGCGTTTTAACTGCTCTTGATGAGTCGGAGGAAATCAATGCCTGCAGCATCAATGTAAAGGTTGATATGGAAGACGGCACACAAGAGGATTGGTTGGTTATGTTTAAGAACGAAACTCATAACCACCCGACAGAGATTGAACCATTCGGCGGTGCGGCAACCTGCCTTGGCGGTGCAATCCGTGACCCGCTTTCAGGTCGTTCTTATGTATATCAGGCTATGCGTGTAACGGGTAGCGGTAACCCGAACAAAACTCTTAAAGAAACTATGAAAGGTAAGCTCCCGCAGAGAAAGATTACTGTGGGTGCGGCTCAGGGTTACAGCTCATATGGTAACCAGATAGGTCTTGCAACGGGCCAGGTTTGTGAAATTTACGATGAGGGTTATGTTGCAAAGAGAATGGAAATCGGTGCAGTTATTGCTGCCGCTCCTAAAGAAAATGTAGTTCGTGAAGTTCCGGAAGCTGGCGATGTAGTTATACTTCTTGGCGGTATGACAGGAAGAGATGGCTGCGGCGGTGCTACTGGCTCTTCAAAGGCACACACTGATACATCACTTGAAACTTGTGGTGCAGAGGTTCAAAAGGGTAATGCCCCCGTTGAGAGAAAATTGCAGAGATTATTCCGCAAAAAAGAGGTTACAAGTATGATTAGGCGTTGTAACGATTTCGGTGCGGGCGGTGTTTCTGTTGCAGTTGGTGAGCTTGCAGACGGACTTAACATAAATCTTGATATGGTTCCCAAAAAGTATGACGGACTTGACGGAACCGAGCTTGCAATCTCTGAATCTCAGGAGAGAATGGCGGTTGTTGTTCGTGCTAAGGATGCAGAGAAATTTATTGAAGAAGCCGACAAGGAAAATTTAGATGCAGTATGTGTTGCAGAGGTTACTGATACCAACAGACTCGTTATGAACTGGAGAGGTAAGACAATCTGTGATATAAGCCGTGACTTCTTGAATACAAACGGCGCTGAAAAGCACAACGATGTATATGTAAAAGAGGCAGATTTTTCTGCTGATATGTTTGATTTTGCACCAAAGGGCGATACATATAAAGAGAAAATTGAAAATATGATGAGCGACTTAAATGTTGCATCACAGCACGGTCTTGTTGAAAGATTTGACAGTACAATCGGTGCGGGTTCTGTATTTATGCCATACGGCGGTAAATATCAGCTTACCCCTCAGCAGAATATGGTTGCTAAAATTCCTACAATTCACAAGGAAACCAATACTGCAACTGTAATGTCATTTGGTTACAACCCCGTAATTTCCAAGAGAAATCCATTCCTTGGTGCGCTCTACGCAGTAGTTGATTCTGTTACAAGAGCGGTTGCAGCAGGTGCAGACTATAAAGATATTTATTTAACATTCCAGGAATATTTTGAACGCCTTAATACCTCGCCTGAGCGTTGGGGTAAGCCTTTATCTGCACTTCTTGGCGGATATTTGGCTCAGGAAAAATTAGGTCTTGCCGCAATCGGTGGAAAGGACAGTATGTCAGGTTCATTTAATGATATTGATGTACCGCCGACACTTACATCATTTGCGGTAGCACCGCTCGTTGCATCAAAAGCAGTATCGAGCGAATTCAAGGGCGAAAATAATCTTGTGTTTATGTTAAGCCCCAAATATGATGAGAATAATATGCCCGACTTTGAAAGCTTAAAGACACTCTATGATATGGTATATATGATGATGAGTGATGACAAGATTAAGCTTATTCAGTCAGCGTGGGCAGTAGGCTTTGGCGGAGTTATGGAGGGCATCTGTAAGATGGGTCTCGGTAACGGAATTGGTTTTGAGTTTACCGATTGCTGTAATAAAGCTGAATTATTCAAGGCAAAATACGGAAGTATTATAATAGAAGTAAAAGGTCTTGGCGCAACAGGCTTTATAGGTAACAACATAGATGTTGTAAAGCTTGGTCATACTACAAGCGAGCCTTCAATCAAAATCTGCGGCGAAGAAATTTTACTTGCTGACATTGAAAAGGCGTGGACAAAGCCTCTTGAGGGAGTATTTGCCACAAAGGCAGATTTTGAAGATGTTGGTATGAAAGCATTTAACTTTGGCGAGAGAGTAAACATCTGTCCCAAGGAAAGTTTTGCAAAGCCAAGAATATTTATTCCGGCATTCCCCGGAACTAACTGTGAGTATGATTCTGCAAGAGCGTTTGAGCGTGCAGGCGGTATTGCGGATGTTAAAATCTTTAAGAATTTAACAGCAGCACACATTGAAGAGTCAATTGAGGGCTTTGTAAATTCAATAAATAACGCGCAGATTGTAATGCTCCCGGGTGGATTCAGCGGCGGTGACGAGCCTGATGGTTCAGGTAAGTTTATCAAGGCGGCATTTGAAAACGAGAGAGTAAGAGAAGCGGTTATGAAACTTTTGAATGAAAGAGATGGCTTGATGCTTGGTATCTGTAACGGCTTCCAGGCACTCATTAAGCTTGGACTTGTACCATATGGCGAAATCCGCAAGACAGACGATACATGTCCAACCCTTACATTTAATACAATAGGCAGACACGTATCAAGAATGGTATCTACAAGAATTTCATCTGTTAAATCACCTTGGTTTGCGGGTGTAGAGCTTGGTGATATTCATCAGATTGCAGTATCTCACGGTGAGGGTAGATTTGTCGCAAGCCCTGAAGTTATTGCAGAGATGGAAAAGAACGGACAGATTGCAACTCAGTATGTTGATTTAAGCGGTAATCCCACTTATGAAATGCCATATAACCCTAACGGTTCGTATTATGCAATCGAGGGTATCACAAGCCCAGACGGCAGAGTTTTGGGTAAGATGGGACATTCTGAGAGATTTAAGAACAATGTGTTCAGAAACATCCCCGGTGATAAGGACCAGAAAATCTTTGAAAGCGGCGTAAAATACTTCAAATAAGGAGTTATTATGTATAAAAGAGCGGCAGAATATATAAGGGGCAGGATAACACTTGCCCCAAGGATTGCTATAATTCTCGGAACGGGGCTTGGCGGAGTAGCTGACCTCGTTGAAGATGCGGTTTATATTGATTATGCAGATGTTCCCGAATTTCCGGTTTCGACTGTAATAGGTCACGATGGTAAATTTAAGGTGGGTACAATTTCAGGTGTTCCTGTGATTGTTATGTGTGGAAGATTTCATTATTATGAAGGCTACACTATGAAGCAACTTGCAATGCCGGTTCAGGTGCTTTATGAACTTGGTGTTGAAACTATTATTGTTACCAACGCATCAGGCGCAGTGAATGAAGAATATTCTCCCGCAGATATTATACTGATAAAAGACCATATTAAATTTTCTGCTGACAGTCCATTGCGTGGCAAAAATAATTCTGAATTGGGCGATAGGTTTTTTGATATGACCAACGCCTATGATGCAGCTCTTAGGAAAACGCTTTCAGCGCATTATAATCTTAAAGAGGGTGTTTATGCGTTTATGAGCGGGCCTCAGTTTGAAACCCCTGCAGAAATTAAGATGCTTAAGATTTTAGGAGCGGATTTGGTAGGTATGTCAACAGTTCCTGAGGTTATAACGGCTGCGCATTGCGGAATAAAAATTCTTGGATTGTCTTGTGTTACCAATATGGCGGCAGGTCTTGAAAACGGCGGACTAAACCGTGAGGTTATTGACAGTGCAGAAAAAGCAGGTCTTGAAAAAATGAAAAGTATCATAAAAGAGGCGGTAAAACTTATATGAATAAAATAGCCAGTTTTACGGTAGACCATACAATTCTGACAGAGGGAATATACATTTCAAGGATTGATGGTGATATAACCACATATGATTTAAGAATGAGAAAGCCCAATACTGACGATTTGATTTCAAATGGTGCAATGCATTCGCTTGAGCATATGTTTGCAACAGTTGTAAGAAATTCACCTATGAAGGATGAGGTTATATATTTTGGACCTATGGGTTGCCAGACGGGATTTTATCTGCTGATGCGGACTCAAAATCACAAGGCGGTAGTTGCTCTTATAAAAGAAAGCTTGAAACAGATAATTGAATATAGCGGTGATATGCCGGGTAATTCAGCTGTTGAATGCGGAAATTACAAAAATCTTGATTTGGCTCTTGCAAAAGATGAAGCCTCAAGATATTTACAAAAGATAAATGACATAACGGAAGATATGCTTGAATATAAACGAAAGGATTGATAAAAATGCCAAAGGTAGCAATAGTTATGGGCTCTGATTCTGATTTTGAAAAATTAAAGAGCTGTGTAACTAAATTAAAGGAATTTGATATTGAGGTAGATGTGAACGTAATCTCTGCTCACAGAACTCCCGATGCAGCGGCTGAATTTTCAAAAACCGCAGAGGAGAACGGAATAGAGGTTATTATTGCGGCGGCAGGTATGGCGGCGCATTTAGGAGGTGTCCTTGCGGCACATACAATAGTTCCCGTAATCGGCGTACCAATTAAGTCAACATTTGACGGAATGGATGCACTTCTTGCGACAGTACAGATGCCACCGGGTATTCCCGTTGCAACCGTTGGTGTTGATAATGGCACAAATGCGGCGATACTTGCGGCGCAAATGCTGTCACTTAAATATGATTATTTAAAGCAAGCCTTAAAGGATGCCAAACAGAAAATGGCAGACGGCGTTGCGGCTAAAAATATAAAAATCAAAGAAATGGTCAAAGAGCTATAACAGAAAGGAAGTATAAAAATGAGTGAGAATGCGTATAAGTCTGCGGGCGTAGATGTAGAAGCAGGGTATGAGTCGGTAAGACTTATAAAGGAAGATGTTAAGAAAACTGCAATAGAGGGAGTTCTTGGCGGTATAGGCGGCTTTGGCGGGCTCTTTGAAATGCCAAAAGGTTATGAAAATCCCGTATTGGTATCAGGCACCGATGGTGTTGGTACAAAATTAAGGGTTGCATTTTTAATGGACAAGCACGATACGATTGGTCAGGATTGCGTTGCAATGTGTGTAAATGATGTTGCGTGCTCGGGTGCAAAGCCTTTGTTTTTCCTTGACTATCTTGCAGTTGGCAAAAATGTTCCCGAAAAGGTAGCGCAAATTGTAAAGGGCGTTGCAGACGGTTGTCTTCAGGCAGGTTGCGCTTTGGTTGGCGGTGAAACTGCAGAAATGCCGGGATTTTATCCTGTAGACGAATATGATTTAGCCGGCTTTAGTGTAGGTGTAGTTGAAAAATCAAAGATTACCGACGGTGACCGCGCAAAAGCGGGTGATGTTTTAATCGGTATAGCATCAAGCGGAATTCACTCAAACGGATATTCTCTTGTAAGAAAGGTTTTCGGACTTAATGATGCTGATGCTAAAGAAAAGCTTAGCGTTTATTCAGAAAAGCTTGGCAAAACCATCGGCGAAGAGCTTTTGACACCAACTAAAATTTATGTAAAACCGCTTTTAAAGCTTATTGAAGAGGTTGGTATAAATACAGTTTCGCATATTACAGGTGGCGGATTTATTGAGAATGTTCCGAGAATGTTACCCGATGGTTTAACTGCAGTTATACATAAGGGTAGCTGGGAGATACTTCCTGTATTTGATATGATGCAGGAAAAATCAGGCATAGCTGAGCGTGATATGTATAATACCTTTAATATGGGTATAGGTATGATTGTTGCAGTTGATAAAGAAAAGGCAGAAAAAGCGCTCAATTGTCTTAAAGATGCGGGCGAAACTGCATACATAATCGGTGAGCTTAAAGTAGGAGAAAAGGGCGTTGAAATCGTTAACGATGAAACGGGCGAGGTTATAAAATAATGGTGAATATCGGCGTACTTGTGTCGGGTGGAGGAACTAATCTTCAGGCACTTATTGATGCACAAAAAGACGGAATTTTAAAAAACGGCAGAATTGTAACGGTTGTTTCGAACAAAAGCGATGTATATGCACTGACTCGTGCAGAAAACGCTGGAATTGATAACAAAGTAATTCTTAAAAAGGATTATGAAACAGCAGAGGATTTTGACCGAGCGCTTAGAGATTATATGCAGAGCAAAAATGTTGATATAGTTGTTCTTGCGGGATTTTTAGCTATTCTTAAAAGTGATTTTATAGATGCATATCGGGATAGAATAATAAATATTCACCCGTCACTTATTCCGTCGTTTTGCGGAGATGGCTTTTATGGCTTAAAGGTTCATCAGGCGGCACTTGATTACGGAGTAAAGGTAACTGGCGCAACCGCTCATCTTGTGAATGAGATTACCGACGGCGGAAAAATCTTAATTCAGAAAGCAGTATATATTGAAGAAAATGATACTGCAGAAACTCTTCAGCGCAGAGTAATGGAAGAAGCAGAGTGGAAAATACTGCCTCAGGCAGTTGAAAAATTATGCGTAGAGTTAGAGAAAGGGAGATAAAGATGAATATTTACGAAGAACTTAAATCAAATTCATATCCGGGCAGAGGAATAATTATTGGTAAATCTCCGAACGGAAAGTTTGCCGTGACGGCATATTTCATTATGGGCAGAAGTTCAAACAGCCGTAACCGCATATTTGTAGAGGATGGCTGCGGAATTAAAACTCAGGCATTTGACGAATCAAAGCTTGAGGATCCGTCACTTATCATTTATTCGCCCGTTCGTGTGCTGGGCAACAAAACGATTGTTACAAACGGCGACCAGACCGATACAATATTTGAGCTTATGGATAAGCAGATGACATTTGAGCAGGCTCTCAGAACCCGTGAGTTTGAGCCTGATGCTCCAAACTTCACACCAAGAATTTCGGGTATTATGCACATTGAAAATGAAACATATAATTATGCAATGTCGATTTTAAAGAGTGCAGATGGAAACCCCGCATCTTGCAGAAGAAATACTTTTGCATTTGAGAATCCAATAAATGGTCAGGGACATTTTATTCATACATATATGGGTGACGGAAATCCGCTTCCAAGCTTTTGCGGAGAACCAAAACAGATTGAAACCTGTGACGATTTAGAGGAATTTGCAAATAATTTATGGGAAAATCTTAACGAAGAAAATAAGGTATCCTTGTTTGTAAGATATATAGACTTAAAAACGGGCGAGGCAACTTCAAAGATTATAAACAAGAATAAATAGGAGGATATAAAAATGACAGAGATGGAACTTAAATATGGTTGTAACCCCAACCAGAAGCCTTCAAAAGTGTTTATTGAAAACGGTGAGCTTCCCTTTACCGTGCTTTGCGGAAAGCCCGGATATATCAATTTGCTTGACGCACTTAACGGCTGGCAGCTTGTTAAGGAATTAAAGGCGGCAACGGGACTTCCTGCCGCAACTTCATTTAAGCATGTATCACCTGCAGGTGCGGCAGTTGGACTTCCGCTCTCTGATACACTTAAAAAGATTTATTTTGTAGATGACAGTATCGAAATGACTCCCCTTGCAAACGCTTATGCAAGAGCAAGAGGCGCAGACAGAATGTCATCATTCGGTGATTTTATTTCGCTTTCTGATGTTTGTGATAAGGCAACTGCACAGCTTATCGCAAAGGAAGTATCTGATGGTGTTATTGCTCCGGGATACACAGACGAGGCTCTTGAGATTTTAAAGGGTAAGAGAAACGGAAACTATAATGTAATTCAGATTGATGAAAATTATGTTCCAGCTCCAATTGAACGCAAGCAGGTGTTTGGTATTACATTTGAGCAGGGCAGAAACGAATTAAAGATTGACAATGAGCTTCTTTTGAATGTAGTAACCGATAAAAAAGAAATGACAGATGCACAAAAGAGAGACCTTGTAATTTCTTTGATTACCTTAAAATATACACAGTCAAACAGTGTTTGCTATGTAAAAGATGGTCAGGCAATCGGTATCGGTGCAGGTCAGCAGTCAAGAATTCACTGCACCCGTCTTGCAGGTAATAAAGCTGATATATGGTGGCTTCGTCAGGCACCTCAGGTATTGAGCCTTGAGTTTGTTGACGGCATCAAGAGAGCTGACAGAGATAACGCGATAGATGTTTATATCTCGGATGAATATATGGATGTTTTAAAAGACGGCGCATGGGAGAATATATTCAAGGTAAAGCCTCCGGTATTTACCAAGGAAGAGCAGAGAGAATGGCTCGCTAAAAATACAGATGTAGCACTTGGCTCTGATGCATTCTTCCCGTTTGGTGATAACATTGAAAGAGCACACAAGTCGGGCGTTACAGTAATTGCACAACCCGGTGGCTCAATAAGAGATGACAATGTTATTGAAACATGTAACAAATATGGCATTGCAATGTCATTTACGGGAATTCGTCTTTTCCACCACTAAAATATAAAGGCTGAACGAATTAAATCGTTCAGCCTTTTGAATTATTTAAGTAACTCTTTTGTTTTTTCTACATCTTTTATATCAATCAAGCAAGAAATTTCAGTTTCGCCGGTAGTGATGAGTTTAACTTTGATGTCGTTTTCGGCAAGCAACTCAAAAAGCTCTGCCGCAACACCTGATGTATTTCGCATACCCTCTCCGATTAAAATAAACTTTGTGTTGTTGCCGTTTAAATCGGTAGAAATTTCAGGACTCAGCTTTTTAAAAGCGGGAGTTGTAGCAATCAAATCTCCAAGGCTATCTTGCGGAACCGTGAAAGACAGATTGATTTTATCCTTATAAGGTGCGGTCTGGCATATCATATCGACAGTAATATCACGACTTGCAATTTCGTTTAATATAAGCGAAACATTTTTTGTGCTGTTTGGAATATTATTGACAGTGACAAGTGCCACATCTTCAAGATAACTTACGGTAGTAATAGTCTTAATCATATTATCAAGCCTTTCTTATTGAGCGATTAAATCTTTCATAGCATAAAAGCCGGGTTCTTTTGCTTTTAAAAATACTGCAGCCTTAACTGCCCCGACTGCAAAAACCTCTTTTGAGGTAGCGGTATGCTTAAGCTCAATTACCTCGTCACATCCTGCAAAAATAACAGAATGTTCACCAACAATTGTGCCGCCTCGAACTGCGTGAATACCTATTTCTTTTTTATCACGCTTTTGTCTTACAGAATGTCTGTCATAGGTATACTCAGCTTCGTAAGATACAGAATCCGAAATCGCATCAGCTATTGCAAGTGCCGTTCCGCTTGGCGCATCAATTTTTAGATTGTGATGTTTTTCAATAATCTCGATATCAAAATTATCCTCTAAAAGCTTTGATGCCTTTTTTACTAAATCAATAAGCAGATTTACGCCAAGTGACATATTTGCAGAGAAGAAGACCGGAATTGTGTCAGCCGCTTGGTTAATTCTTGCAAGCTGTTCGTTTGAAAGCCCTGTTGTACAGATTACTGCGGGGATTTTTTTAGTCAGCGCATAATCAAGTATCAAGTCGGTAAGTGACGGATGCGAAAAGTCGATTATAACATCGATACTTTCAGAAACCTCTGAAAGCGAAGTATAAACGGGGAATTTAACATCGCTTGGCACGGAAATATCAAAGCCTGCAACAATATTAACATCAGTATTGCTTTCGGCAACTCTTGCCACAGCGTGCCCCATCTTTCCGCCGGCACCGCATAAAAGTATATTTGTCATTTGTATCACCTTTTGTTATTTTAAAAGCCCGTAATCTTTAAGAAGATTTTCTAAAAATGCCTTGTTGTTTGGCATCATGTCGCAAAGAGGCATTCTGAACGGACCTACATTGTAGCCTAAAATATTCATTGCAGTCTTTACGGGGATAGGATTAACCTCTATAAACAAAGCCTTGATAAGAGGCAAATATTTTAAGAACAAATCTTTAGATGCATTAACATCGCCCTCGATAAATTTTGCACATATATCGTGAGTATCTTTAGGAGCAATATTTGCAAGAACAGAGATAACGCCTTTGCCGCCGATTGACATAATAGGAACAATTATGTCATCGTTGCCCGCATATATGTTAAGGTCGGTTTCAGCCGCAATCTGTGCCGCAAAAGCTACATCGCCGGTTGCTTCCTTAATGCCGTTGATGTTCTCAATCTCGGCAAGCTTTTTAAGAGTTTCCATCGAGAATGAAAGTCCTCCCGTGCGACCGGGGATATTATATAAAATAATAGGAACATTAACGCTTTCGGCTATTGCCTTTGTGTGAAGATATAAGCCGTGCTGAGTTGTTTTGTTGTAATAAGGTGTAACAACTAAAAGTCCGTCAACGCCGACAGAGGCTGCATACTGACTAAGCTCAATTGCGTGAACGGTATCGTTACTGCCGGAGCCTGCAATTACGGGAATACGACCTGCAACCTTTTCTACAGTAAAGCGAATAGCTTCTTTGTGTTCAGGGTCGGGCATAGTAGATGCTTCACCTGTTGTTCCGCAGATAACGATAGCATCGGTTGAGTTTGCAATATGGAATTCGATAAGCTCTTCAAGCTTTGCGAAATCAATACCATTTTCGGTAAAAGGAGTAATGATTGCAACAGCGGAGCCTGTAAAAATAGGAGTCTTCATTAAAAATCCATCCTTTCTAAAAAATCTATCTGTCAAAATAACCCTTTGCCGCCAAAAGTTCAGCCATCAATACTGCACCGCCGGCAGCGCCTCTTAATGTGTTGTGTGAGAGGCAGACAAATTTGTAGTCGTACTGTGAATCTTCACGGAGTCTGCCCATAGAAACGGCCATACCGCCCTCTAAATTTCTATCAAGCTTTGTCTGTGGACGATTATCTTCTTCAAAATAGTTAAGGAACTGTTTAGGAGCAGAAGGAAGTTCTAATTCCTGGGGAACGCCTTTAAACGCCTTCCAATCCTCTTTAATCTGTTCAATAGTAGGTTTTTTGTCAAACTTTACAAATACAGCCGCCATATGACCGTCGGATGCGGGAACACGCAAACACTGAGTTGTAATTGCGGGAGAGGTTGCATCTACAATCTTGTCACCCTCGATTTTACCCCAGATTTTAAGCGGTTCAACCTCGCTCTTTTCTTCTTCGCCGCCGATATATGGAATAATGTTGTCAACCATTTCGGGCCAGGTTTCAAAAGTTTTACCGGCTCCCGAGATTGCCTGATAAGTACAAGCCAAAACATTTTTAACGCCATATTTCATAAGCGGATGAAGTGCCGGAACATAGCTTTGCAGTGAACAGTTTGATTTAACAGAAATAAATCCGCGCTTTGTGCCAAGACGCTTTCTTTGTGCTTCGATAATTTCAGCGTGTTCGGGATTGATTTCAGGAACAATCATAGGAACATCGTCTGTATGTCTGTGAGCTGAGTTGTTTGAAACAACAGGACATTCAGCCTTTGCATAAGCTTCTTCCAAAGCTTTGATTTCATCCTTTTTCATATCAACTGCACAGAATACAAAGTCAACCTGAGCTGCAATTTTTTCGATATCTGCAGTTGCGTCGTATACAACCATATCTGCAATTTTGTCAGAAAGAGGAGTGCTCATAGCCCAACGGTTACCTACCGCCTCAGAATATTTCTTGCCAGCGCTTCTTGGAGAAGCCGCAAGAAGAGTAAGATTAAACCAGGGATGATTTTCGAGCAGAGTAATAAATCTCTGTCCCACCATACCTGTTGCGCCTATGATACCTACATTAAACTGTTTCACTGTAAAATTCCTCCTATTAAGTTACACTTTTACATAATTATATTAGTATAAACATTATATGCTATTTGCGCAAAGATGTCAAATGTTATTTTGGATGAAATGCTTTGAATTTTGCGGATATTTTAGACATAATAAACAAAACTTTGCCGTTGTAATCGAAATTTAATATATTTGTGCAGATGTTTTTCAAAAAATTGCTGGTAAAATGTCTTGATTTGTGGTAATATAAAGTATAATAATGTATTTTGTCACAAGGAGCGGGAGTTTTTATGAAAAGAATTTTGGCTTTTATTACTATAGTCTTGTTTTTATTGCCGACAATAGCTTCGGCTCATTATAATGTTCCGTCATATTTAAGAATAGGTATGTTTTACGGCTCAAGTGCAAAAAATGAAGCAAGCGTTACAACCGAGAGCGGATTTTACATAGGTTCGTATAAAGGCACCGAATTTACCGAGATAAGCGAAACTATATACAAAGAGGTTACGGTTACATTTGACGGAGAAAATATTACAGTTAAAAATAGTGACGGACAGGTTATTCATACTGCTGATGCGGATGTGGGTGTAGGAATTTTTCCAACAAAAGGCGGTATGGACAGACGCCTTAATATAAGCGGCGAGGAATATCGTGGTGGTCTTGATTTTAAGAGAGTAAACGGCAAAAATGTAATAACAAATGTTGTTTTTTTGAATAATTATTTATATGGGGTAATTTCTCGTGAGATGAGTCCGTCGTGGCACATTGAGGCACTTAAGGCTCAGGCGGTTTGCGCAAGAAACTATGCTATAAATAATCTTAACAAGCATAAAGAATACGGCTTTGACCTTTGTAACACGGTTTGTTGTCAGGCTTATGCGGGCACAAGATTTGAAACGGACAAGTCATACGCGCCTGTTGACGAAACAAGCAATCAGATTTTGACATATAACTCAAAGCCTGCTGAACTTTATTACAGTTCATCTATGGGAAGCCGCACAGAAGATGTTAAAAATGTATGGGGAAGCAGTGTTCCGTATCTTGTGAGCGTTGATAACAGCTATGAAGATACCAAAGGAGTTACAAACGGCATCTGGTCGGGAACTATTACCTCTGATGAGGCAACTACCATTATGCGTAATAAAGGCTATGATGTGGGAACTGTTACGAATATTGAGGCGCTTGAATATACTGAAAACGGCAGAGTGCTTAAGTTAAAGGTTACGGGTTCGCTTGGCTCAAAGATATTTGAAAGAGAAGCCGCAAGGACAATATTTAATACTGTGACCAAGAGTCAGGCATACACAGTTAAAGGAAACGGAGAGGGAACAAAAACTGTACCCTCAATATATATAACTGACGGAAAAAATAATTCTTCATTTAAAATAAATGAGTTAGTTATTTTATCATCAAAGGGAAGAAGCACCCTTAAAAATTCAGATTTGTTTATTACTGACGGAACAAGTCAGAAAAAATACAACATCAAAACCTCAACGGGAAATGGCGTAAATACAGTGTTTCAGTTTGAGGGCACGGGTTGGGGACATAGCGTAGGCATGAGCCAATACGGCGCAAAGGGAATGGCAGAAGCCGGCTTTAGCCATGTTGATATTCTGCTGCATTATTTCCCGGGAACAAACCTAGAAAATGCGTATTAAGGAGCGGTTATGACTACAAAGGATTTTTATTATGATTTACCTCAGGAGCTTATTGCGCAGACTCCGCTAAAGGACAGAACGGCATCCAGACTTTTGGTTTTAGAAAAGGAAAGCGGCACAATAAGCCACGAACATTTTTTTGATATAACAAACCATTTAAAAAAAGGCGATTGCCTTGTTATGAATAATACCAGGGTTATTCCTGCAAGATTATACGGAAGCAAGGAAGGCAGCGGAGGTAAAATCGAATTTCTGCTTTTAAAAAGAATTGCTCTTGATAAATGGGAGGTTATTTTAAAACCCGGAAAGAGAGCAAGAAAGGGCGCTCGTTTTGAGTTTGGCGACGGACTTTTAAAGGCAGAGGTTTTAGAGGTTTTGCCGGATGGTAATCGAATAGTTGCGTTTGAATATGACGGCGTATGGGAAGAAATTCTTGATAAGCTCGGGGAAATGCCCTTGCCGCCTTATATAAAAGAAAAATTAACCGACCGAGAAAGATATCAGACTGTATATTCTAAAATTGAGGGTTCTGCGGCAGCACCGACGGCGGGACTCCATTTTACCGAAGAGCTTCTTGAAAAGATAAAAAATATGGGAGTAGAACTTGTCTATCTTACGCTTCATGTAGGACTTGGTACTTTCAGACCTGTATCTGTTGAAAATGTCGAGGAACATTTGATGCATACAGAATACTATCTGATAACAAAAGAGGCGGCGGATACCATAAATCGTGTCCGAGAAAACGGAGGCAGAATTATTGCGGTCGGCACTACATCTGTGCGAACGCTCGAAACCGTTGCGGATGAAGATGGAAAATTAAAAGCGCAATCGGGAGATACGAGTATATTTATTTATCCCGGTTATAAGCTTAAAGCGATTGATGCACTTATTACCAATTTTCATCTGCCCGAATCTACTTTGCTGATGTTAATTTCAGCATTTGCGGGTAAGGATAATGTGTTTAATGCGTACGAAACTGCAGTAAAAGAAAAATACAGATTTTTTAGTTTCGGCGATGCGATGTTTATTAAAGGAGAATAAAATGTATAAGCTTATAAAGACTAATGGCACTGCCCGCAGAGGTGAATTTAAAACTGTTCACGGAACGGTTCAGACACCCGTGTTTATGAATGTAGGAACGGCGGCAGCAATAAAGGGTGCAGTTTCTGCACCCGAGCTTAAGGAACTTGGCTGTCAGGTGGAGCTTTCAAACACCTATCATCTGCATTTGAGACCTGGCGATAAGGTTGTTCACGATATGGGTGGGCTTCACAAGTTTATGAATTGGGACAGGCCTATACTTACAGACAGCGGTGGTTTTCAGGTGTTTTCTCTTGCATCTTTGAGAAACATCAAGGAAGAGGGAGTTTATTTTTCCTCGCACATAGACGGCAGAAAGATATTTATGGGACCTGAGGAGAGTATGCAAATTCAGTCAAACCTTGCATCAACCATTGCTATGGCGTTTGATGAGTGTATCGAAAATCCTTGCGAAAAAGAGTATGCGAGAGAGTCATCTTTGCGTACTGTTCGTTGGCTTGAGCGTTGTAAAAACGAGATGCAAAGACTTAACTCTTTAGATACTACCATAAATAAAAATCAGCTTTTGTTCGGAATAAATCAGGGCAGCACATATTCTGATTTGAGAATAGAAAATATGAAACAAATAGTTGATTTAGACCTTGATGGCTACGCAATAGGCGGACTTGCAGTAGGTGAAACTGCAGAAGAAATGTATTCAATTATTGAGGCGGTAGAGCCGTATATGCCAAAGGATAAGGTAAGATATCTTATGGGCGTGGGAACACCCGTCAATATATTAGAAGCGGTAGAGCGCGGTGTGGACTTTTTTGATTGCGTTATGCCGAGCCGTAACGCAAGACACGGTACTATTTTTACAAGCGAGGGAATACTCAATATAATGAACGCAAAATATGAGCGTGACGAAAAACCCCTTGATGTAAATTGTAACTGTCCCACATGTAAAAACTTTTCAAGGGGATATATAAGGCATCTGTTTAAAGCAAAAGAGATGCTTGCAATGCGTCTTGCGGTAATGCACAATCTTTATTTTTATAATAATCTTATGGCTGAAATCAGGGATGCCATTGATAATGATTGCTTTGATTTATATAAAAAAGAAAGGGTTAATGTTTTAGGTAATCGTATATAAAAATATTGACAAAGCGCTTAATATGTTGTAAAATAAATCAAAAATATAAATAACTAAAGGGAGTTGTTTGTTATGAAAAAATTACTTTTAATTACACTTTGTTTAGCAATGGCAGTAACTATGTTCGGTTGTACTGCAGAAAAGCCCGCAGAGGCTGAAAAGCTTACTATGGCTACAAATGCTACTTTCCCTCCGTATGAATTCTATGAGGGCGAGAAGATTGTTGGTATTGATGCAGAAATCGCTGACGCAATCGCTAAGAAGATTGGTATGGAACTTGAAATCGTAGATACAGAGTTCGGTTCAATCATCACAGGCGTTCAGTCAGGTAAGTATGACATCGGTATGGCAGGTATGACAGTTACAGAAGAGCGTAAGTTGTCTGTAAACTTTACTGATACATATGCAACCGGTATTCAGTCTATTATCGTAAAGACAGGTTCTGAGATAAAGACTGTTGAAGATTTAGCAGGCAAGAAGATTGGTGTTCAGCAGGATACAACCGGTCACATCTATGCAGCTGACGAATATGGCGATGATATGGTAACTCCTTTCAACAAGGGTACAGACGCAGTTGCAGCGCTTGTTAGCGGCAAGGTTGATTGCGTAATCATTGATAACCAGCCTGCAATTTCTTTCGTTGCTGCAAATGAAGGACTTTCAATTCTTGATACTGAATACGCTGTTGAAGATTATGCAATCTGTATTGCTAAGGAAAACACAGAGCTTTTAGAAAAGGTTAATGGTGCTTTAAAAGAGCTTATAGCTGACGGAACAGTTAAGACTATAATCGACAAGTATATTAGCGCTGAATAATAAACAATGCTTTTAAATGACGCTGTGCCGTCTTGGCGCAGCGTCAAAGTTTGTATATAGGAGTTGATTTTTTTGACGCTTAAGGAACAGTTTGTTCTCAACTTTGTGACTGATAACAGATGGAAATATCTCGCAGAAGGTCTGGGCAGAACTCTTACCATTGCTTTTTTTGCGGTTTTAATCGGTGTTTTAATCGGTATAGTAGTTGCTATTATCCGAACCAGCTATGACAAAAATCGTGAAGCTATGTCGCGTAAGAAAGGTCTTGGATATTACTTTCTTGGATTTTTAAACGGAGTGTGTAAGATATATCTTACTGTTTTCAGAGGTACTCCTGTTGTAGTTCAGTTGCTTATTGCATATTTTATTATATTTGCATCCTCTACAAACGGTATAATGGTTGCTGCTATTGCGTTTGGTATAAATTCGGGCGCGTATGTTGCGGAAATTTTAAGAGGCGGTATTATGTCTATAGATGATGGTCAGTTTGAAGCTGGCCGTTCTCTTGGTTTTAACTACATACAGACCATGATTTTCATTATAATTCCTCAAGCGTTCAAGAGCGTGCTTCCAACTCTTTTGAACGAGTTTATTGCTCTCTTAAAGGAAACATCGGTATCGGGTTATGTTGGTATAGTTGACTTAACAAAAGGCGGAGATATCATAAGAGGACGCACATTTTCGGCATACATGCCTCTTTTGGCGGTTGCGGCGGTATATCTTGCAATAGTTATGCTCCTTACCTACCTTACAGGAAAGCTTGAAAGGAGGCTGCGCAACAATGAGAGATAACATTATAGAAGTAAAAGGCCTTAAAAAATACTTTTTGAACGGAAAAATAAAGGCGCTTGACGGTGTTGATTTAGATGTTAAAAAAGGTGAGGTTATTGTTATAATTGGGCCTTCCGGATGCGGAAAATCTACGTTTTTACGTTCCCTTAATCTGCTTGAAATGCCCACGGACGGCGAAATATTCTTAGAGGGTATAAATATTGCAGACCCCAAAAATGACATAAACAAACACAGACAGAAGATGGGTATGGTGTTCCAGCAGTTTAATCTCTTCCCGCATATGACAATACTTAAGAATATGTGTATTGCTCCTATGAAGCTTAAAAAAATATCCAAAGAAGATGCCGAAAAACAAGCAATGGAGCTTTTAAAGGTTGTAGGTCTTGAGGATAGAGCGAATGCTTATCCGTCGCAATTGTCAGGCGGACAGAAGCAGAGAATTGCTATCGTAAGAGCGCTTTGTATGAAGCCTGATGTAATGCTCTTTGATGAACCAACCTCTGCACTTGATCCTGAAATGGTAGGCGAGGTTTTAGACGTTATGAAAAAGCTTGCGGCAGACGGAATGACAATGCTTGTAGTAACGCACGAGATGGGATTTGCGCGTGAGGTTGCCGATAGAGTACTGTTTATGGACGGCGGAAAAATAGTCGAACAAGGCACGCCTGAGCAGATTTTTTCAAATGCACAAAACGAGCGTACTCAGGAATTTTTAAGAAAAGTATTATAAAACTCTCCTTTTGGAGAGTTTTTTCTTTTAAAATTAAAATAATGATTGCGGAATTTATTTTAATATGATATAATATGGGTATATTGGATAATAGTAAGTAAATTTAAGGAGGATTATTATGGAAAACACAATTAACCCCGAAATTTTTGATAATAACGGCAATGTTAACATTTCTGATGAGGTTCTTTCTGTAATCGCATCAAAGGCTGCAACATCGGTTGAAAATGTTGCTGGAATGGCTGGATCGGTTGCGGGTAATGTTGCAGAATTTTTAGGAATGAAAAAGGCATTCAAAGGCGTAAAGGTTACAAGATGTGAGAATGATGTTACTCTTGATGTGTCTATTGTTGTAAATTACGGTGCAAGAATTCCCGATGTTGCATGGGAAGTTCAGGGCAAGGTTAAGGATGAGGTAGAAGAAATGACAGGCTTGAACATTGTCACTGTTAATGTAATAGTTGACGGACTTAATGTTCCGCAGACAGAGGAGATTGCTGATAGCACAGAGGAGTAATTCGATGAACAGAAGAGAAGCGAGAAAACAAGCTTTTATATTGTTGTTTCAGCATAAGTTTCAGGCAGATAGCATAAATGAGCTTGTAAGTGATTTTTTTGAAAGCACAAAAACGGGTGCTCAAAAAGAGTATATCGAAAGCGTTGTAAACGGCACAGTTTCAAAGCTTGAAGAGGTTGACAATGTGCTTTCTGAATATTCAAAGGATTGGGATATTAACAGAATATCATCAGTTTCGCTTGCGGCACTAAGACTTGGTGCTTATGAGCTTTTGTATATGAATGATATTCCTGCGGCAGTTTCGGTAAGCGAGGCAGTTTCACTTGCCAAGGAGTTTGAGGGAGAGGAAGCTGCTCCCTTTGTAAACGGAATACTTGGAAAGCTCAAGGATAATTTAGAAAAGAAATAGGAAGCTAATATGGACGAGAGAAAAGCCTTATCGGTAACACAAGTAAATCTTTATATAAAAGAAGTTATAGCCCATGATGACATTTTATCGGATGTTTTAGTCAAGGGTGAGCTTTCTAATTTTAAAGCACATTCTTCGGGGCATATGTATATGTCATTAAAGGATGAAACCGGTGTTATGCGCGCGGTTATGTTTCGTTCTGCGGCAATGGGGCTTAACTTTAATCCACAAAATGGTATGAAGGTTATTGCACGCGGCAGAATAAGTGTGTATGAGCGTGACGGTCAGTACCAGCTTTATATAAATGATATGCAACAAGAGGGGCAGGGTGATTTGTATCAGGCGTTTGAACGGCTTAAAATCAAATTATCTGCCGAAGGGCTTTTTGATGCGGCTCATAAAAAACCGCTTCCTAAATATCCTAAAAAGGTAGGGGTTGTTACTGCACCGACAGGTGCGGCAATTCGGGATATAATCAATGTTTTAACCCGCAGATTTTCCTATGCTGATATAGTTTTATATCCTGTATTGGTGCAGGGTGAAAATTCTGCACAAAGCATAGTTGAAGCAATAAAATATTTTAATCAAAGCAAAATTGCCGATGTGCTGATAGTCGGCAGAGGCGGAGGCTCGATTGAGGAT
Organism: Clostridia bacterium; assembly: GCA_045661045.1. Taxonomy (GTDB): domain Bacteria; phylum Bacillota; class Clostridia; order Monoglobales; family Monoglobaceae; genus UMGS1820. Next base: position 59,137 of record JAZREZ010000051.1, on the reverse strand, counting down.
TTATGGTCCTTTAATGAAGAAATTGTTGCCCGCGCCATATATGAAAGTGATGTTCCTATCGTGTCGGCAGTCGGTCATGAGATTGACTTTACAATATCCGATTTCGTTGCGGATTTAAGAGCCCCAACGCCATCTGCTGCGGCAGAGCTTGTTGTGCCGTCGCAGATAGAACTTACTGAAAAGTTTAATAATGTTTACCGAAGAATTTTTCAGCGGTCAATGCACATAGTTGAAAAAGGCAGAATGTCACTTAAGTCATTAGAGGACAGAACGGTGTTTAAAGAGCCGATAAGGGCTATTGATGACGAAAGACAGAACCTTGACAATATATTTCATAATTTTGAGCTTGCGTGTAAAAATGCGATTTCAGAAAAAAGACAAACTCTGGTTAAAAATGTAGCAATGCTTGACGGCTTAAGCCCTCTTGGCACACTTACAAGAGGATATTCTTTGACAACCGACACAGGTGGAAAGGTAATAAAATCGGTCAAGCAGGTCAGTAAGGACGATACAATTAAAATTCGGGTTACTGATGGCGAATTCAGCGCAAGTGTAATATGAAAGGCGGTATGAAAATGGCGGACAAGCAAAGTTTTGAAAAAAATCTCTCGGAGCTTGAACAGGTGGTTAAAGCTTTAGAGAGCACAGATATAAGTCTTGATGATATGATTACACTTTTTGAAAAGGGTGTAAAGCTCACCGGGGAGTGCACAAAGGCACTTGATGAGGCTGAACAGAAAATAACGATACTTATGAAAAATCGTGACGGCGAGATGGAAGAAACGGCTTTTAAAGGAGCAGAATAATGGATTTTAAAAAGCAGTACGATTTATACTTAAACGCCGCTGAGCAAAAGATAGACGAGTATTTTAAGCCCCAAGAGATGCCTCAAAAATCGGTACTTGATGCGATGCATTATGCCATAACTGCGGGTGGTAAGAGAATACGCCCCGTTCTGACTATGGCATCGGCTGAACTTCTGGGTGCGGATTTTGAGGATGCTGCAAGGGTTGCGCTTGCGGTTGAATGTGTGCATAACTATTCGTTAATTCACGATGATTTGCCTTGTATGGACGATGATGACTTAAGGAGAGGCAGACCTACATGCCACAAGGTTTATGGCGAATGCATAGCACTTCTTGCAGGTGACGGACTCTTAAATTCAGCATTTGAGATTTTGTCGGACATAAAGAAATTTAAAACGCTTGATGCAAATAGATTGCTTAAGATTACAAGAGAACTTTCTGTTGCATCTGGTGTTTTTGGGATGATTGGCGGGCAGGTTGTAGATATCGAAAATGAAGATAAAAGCAATGTCACGCTTGATGATTTGATTTATATGCACGCTCACAAAACGGGTGCGCTTATTAAGGCGGCGGCGGTTTGCGGCGGTCTTTGCGGTGAATTTGACGATGCAAAGCTTTCTGCACTATCCGGATATTCTTCAAAATTGGGGTTGGCATTTCAGATAAAAGATGATATACTTGATGTTATAGGAAATGAAGAACTTTTGGGTAAACCCATTGGAAGTGACTCGGATAACGGAAAAAATACATTCGTTACCTTGCTTTCACTTGATGAAGCAAAGAAAAATCTCAGCGAAATTACCGATAAGGCAAAAGCAGAGCTTGAGCCATTTGGAGATAAAGCGTGGTTTTTGTATGAGCTTGCAGATTTTTTGATTGACAGAAGCTATTAGTTTGGAGTGATATTTTTGTACTTAAATGATTTTTTACATAACGAGATATTTTTTACTGTTCTTTTTGCGTGGATATTCTCTTGTGTGCTTAAGGGCTTGCTTGTTTGTGTGAGAGAAAAAAGACTTGATATGACAAGATTTATGGGGCCGGGCGGTATGCCGTCATCACATTCTACTTTGGTGGCTTGCCTTGCTATATGCATAGGTATACACGATGGATTTGGGTCAACTGCGTTTGTTATCTGTTGTGCGTTTGCGCTGGTTGTTATGTATGATGCATCAGGCATACGTAGGGCGGCAGGTCAGCAGGCGAGTATGATAAATATGATTATAGATGCATGGGACGAGAGTGACCCGCTTGAAAAGCAGATACGCTTAAAAGAACTTTTGGGGCATACGCCTTTAGAGGTTACTGCAGGTGCACTTCTTGGAACGGTGTGGGCAATTTGCGCTCACTTATTAGTAGGTCTTAATTAGAAAGGGTGATATAAATGGTTAAAGTTACTTTAAAAGGCGGCGATGTCAAGGAGGTGGCTAAGGGCACAGCTTTGATTGATATAGCGTTTGATATAAGCGAGGGGCTTGCCCGTGCTTGTACTGCGGCAATGATAGATGGTAAGGTATGCGATTTAAGAGATACTGTTGAAAACGACTGCGCAGTAAGCTTTTTAACATTTGATGATGAAGAGGGCAGACTTGCATATCGTCATACTGCATCGCATGTTTTAGCGCAGGCAGTAAAAAGATTGTTCCCGACTGCAAAGCTTGCTATCGGACCCGCAATCGAAAATGGATTTTACTATGATTTTGAATTTGAAAAGCCGGTAGGCTCTGCCGAGATTGAAAAAATCGAGGCTGAAATGAAGAAGGTTATAAAAGAAAATATCAAAATCGAGAGATTTGAACTTTCAAGAAGCGAAGCGATTGAACTTATGAAGGATGAACCATATAAGGTTGAACTTATAAATGATTTACCCGAGGATTCTATAATTTCTTTCTATAAGCAGGGTGATTTTACTGACCTTTGCGCCGGTCCGCACCTTATGTCTACGGGCAGACTCAAGGCGTTTAAAATTCAGAGTGCTACAGGTGCATATTGGCGTGGTGATGAAAAGAATAAGATGCTTACCCGTATTTATGCAACTGCATTTCCGAAGAAATCCGACCTTGATGAATATCTTGAAATGCTTGAAGAAGCAAGAAAGCGTGACCACAATAAGCTCGGCAGAGAACTTGAAATTTTTACAACCTCTGATGTTATAGGACAAGGTCTTCCGATAATGCTTCCAAAGGGTGCTAAAATTTTGCAGATACTTCAGCGCTTTGTTGAGGATTACGAGGATGCTCACGGTTGGGTAAGGACAAAGACACCTTACATGGCAAAAAGCGACCTTTATAAGATTTCGGGGCACTGGGATCACTATCAGGACGGAATGTTCATATTCGGTGACGAAAGTAAGGATAAGGAAGTTTTTGCGCTCCGTCCTATGACTTGTCCGTTCCAATATCAAGCTTACTTAAATAAGATGAGAAGTTATCGTGATTTGCCGCTCAGATACGGCGAAACATCGACGCTTTTCAGAAACGAAGCATCGGGCGAGATGCACGGACTTATTCGTGTGCGTCAGTTTACTATTTCAGAAGGTCACCTTATGTGTACTCCGGAACAGCTTGAGGAAGAATTCAAAAGCTGTGTAGAGGTTGCGACATATATGCTTAAAACTCTCGGTCTTTACGAGGATGTTTCATACAGATTTTCACAGTGGGATCCTGATGACAAGGGTAAGTATATCGGCACAACAGAACAGTGGGACGAAGCTCAGGGTACAATGAAGAAAATTCTTGACCACCTTGAAATTCCTTATAAAATCGGAGTTGGTCAGGCTGCTTTCTATGGTGCAAAACTTGACATTCAGATTAAGAATGTATTTGGAAAAGAAGATACCCTTATTACAATTCAGATTGACCAGATGCTTGCAAAGCAGTTCGGTATGGAATATGTAGATAAAGACGGCGAAAAGAAAAATCCGTACATTATCCACAGAACATCAATCGGCTGTTATGAAAGAACACTTGCGCTTCTTATCGAAAAGTATGCGGGTGCATTCCCAACCTGGATTGCTCCTGTTCAGGTTAAGATTTTACCGATTTCTGATAACTATCTCGATTATGCAAAAGAGATTAACGAAAAGCTTGCTCAAAACGGCATCAGAGTCGAACTTGATACAAGAAACGAAAAAATCGGTTATAAAATCAGAGAAGCTCAGCTTGAGAAAGTTCCGTATATGCTTGTCGCAGGTGAAAAAGAGCAGGCAGAGGGTACAGTTTCTGTTCGTTCAAGAAAGAATGGCGACCAGGGTGCAATGCCTGTTGATGAATTTATCGAAAAGATATTGCTTGAGATAAAAAATCGTGAAAAATAATTAAAAAACTATTGACAAGCAAAGATAAATATGATATAATGATTTCTGTCGCCAAGAGGTGACAGAAATATGCGGGAGTGGCTCAGTGGTAGAGCGTCACCTTGCCAAGGTGAACGTCGCGAGTTCGAATCTCGTCTTCCGCTCCAAAAAACGACAAACTTCTATTGAAGTTTGTCGTTTTTTATGTTGCAAGAAATTATTTATTATTGTATAATAAATACGAAGTAAAATGCAGGGAGAAGATATTATGAAAATTTCAGTTTTAGATATTGCAACACTTGGAGATGACCTTGATTTTGACTTGATACATAGACTTGGCGAGGTTACGATTTATGACCTTACAATGCAGGAAGATGTTATAGAAAGAATTAAGGATGCTGAGGTTGTTATTTTAAATAAAGTAAAATTAAATAAAGATAATTTGCCATACGCAAAAAACCTAAAATTGATTTGTATAACTGCTACGGGGTTTGATAATGTCGATGTTGAGTATTGCCGTGAGCATAACATTGCTGTTTGCAATGTTGCGGGATATTCAACCGATAGCGTTGTGCAGTTGACGGTTGCGATGGTATTTTCGCTTGCAACAAACTTAAATGACTTTGATAATTATGTAAAATCAGGAAAATATACAGAAAGTAAAATTTTTAACTGCGTAAAGCCAGTATTTCACGAAATATCAGGTATGACTTGGGGTGTTGTAGGACTTGGAACTATAGGCAGTAAAGTTGCAAGCATCGCAAAGGCTATGGGATGTCGTGTGCTTGCATATAAAAGAACGCCCGTTGATGATTTTGAATGCACCGATATCGATACTTTGTGTGAGCAAAGCGATATAATAACCGTGCACACTCCGCTCAATGACGGCACATATCACCTGATAAACGAAGAAAGACTCTCAAAAATGAAGAAAAATGCAATACTTATAAATGTTGCGCGTGGTGCCGTATTTGATGAGGAAGCAGTATCCGAGGCGGTTTTGAATAATAAAATAGGCGGACTCGGCATAGATGTTTATTCGGTTGAACCACTTATGGAGGATAATCCGTATCAGAAAATTTTAAACAGAGATAATGTTATATTTACGCCGCATATGGCGTGGGGTGCGCTCGATGCGCGACAGCGTTGCATCGATGAAATTGCAGCAAATATCAAGAGCTTTATCGAGGGCGGTAACCGCTCGAGAATCGTATAATAAAAGCATAAAATTTTATTGAAATTTGTCAAAACATTTGTTATAATGAATTCATGTGACTTACAAAAGAAAACGGGAGGAATATTATGGACATTTTTACCATTTTAAGTCTGATTGGAGGGCTTGCTCTTTTCCTTTATGGTATGGATTTGATGGGAGATGGGCTTAAAAAGCTTGCAGGCGGCAAGCTTGAGTCAATACTTGCACGACTTACATCAACAAAATGGAGGGGCTTTTTACTTGGTTTGATTGTGACCGCGATTATTCAATCGTCGTCTGCAACCACTGTTATGCTTGTTGGCTTTGTTAATTCAGGCATTATGAAGCTTGGTCAGACAATCAGTATAATTATGGGTGCAAATATCGGCACAACCGTTACTTCTTGGCTTTTGAGTACGGCTGATATTAAAGGTACAGCAATGCTGATTAAGCTTTTTAAACCGGAATCTTTTACCCCAATTCTTGCAATAATCGGTCTTATAATGATAATGCTTGCCAAAAATGACAAAAGAAGAAATACAGGAACAATACTGATTGGATTTGCAATTTTGATGTTTGGTATGGAAACGATGAGTGCATCGGTTGAGGGTTTAAGAGATAACGCAACATTTACAAACCTTCTTACAATGTTCTCAAACCCGATTATGGGTATCCTTGTCGGAACAATATTTACTGCAATCATTCAGTCGTCTTCTGCATCTGTTGGTGTTTTGCAGGCGCTTTCACTCTCTTGTATAATTCCGTATTCTACCGCTATTCCCGTAATACTCGGTCAGAATATCGGTACAACGATTACTCCTATTATTTCTGCAATAAGCGGAAATACAGAATCAAAGCGTGTGGCATTCGCCTGCCTTTATATAAAAATGATAGGCGTAATTGTTGTTGCGGGAATATTCTATTTGCTGAATTATTTTATCGACTTTGACTTTATGACTCAGCAGGTGAGTGCGGTTAATATAGCGGTGGTACATACCTTGTTTAATATTTTTTCAACTATTATTTTGCTACCATTCTGCTCATATATCGAAAGACTTATGCTTAAAACTATTAAGAACAAAAAAGAAGAAAAAGAAGCAGATGCTTTCGCAACACTTGATGACAGATTTTTGTCAATGCCATCATTTGCAGTTGAAAAATGTAGAGAGCTTGTGTGCGATATGGCAAATATTGCAAACGAAGCTTTTATAAAAGCTACAAAGCTTTTTGAAAAATTCGATATGGCGGAATTTGAAAAAATCAATGAGCTTGAAACCAGCATTGACCAGTATGAAGATAAAACAAGCACATATCTTGTGAAAATTGCCGCAACACAAATGTCTGCAAAGGACAGTAAGATTGTAACAGAGCTTCTTCATTGCATCGGTGATATTGAGAGAATTTCGGACCACGCATTAAAAATCGCTGAGGCCGCAAAGGAAATGCACGATAAGCAGCTTAAGTTTTCAAGCAAAGCCACAAAGGATATAGAGATTATCACAAATGCTGTGGCGGAAATTTTAGTGCTTGCAATAAAGGCACTTGTGGATGATGATATCGAAACCGCAAAATGCGTTGAACCACTTGAACAGGTTATTGACAGACTTAAAAGAAAAATCAAAAATGGTCATATCTCAAGACTTACTCAGGGTGACTGTACTATGGAACTTGGTTTTATACTTTCGGATCTTTTAAATAACTATGAAAGAATTTCAGACCACTGTTCAAATATTGCAGTGTGCTTTATAGAAATCGACCACGATTCGTTTGAAACACACGAATATTTAAATCATCTCAAATCAGGCGGAGAAACCGAGTTTAAGGGTATGTACGAGTCATATAAGCAAAAATATTATATTGAATAATAAAATCCTGCAACTTACAAGATATCAGCTTGTGTAAATTTGAGCAAAAAGGATAAATAATATGTCGCATAATAAATTTAAAAGAACAAAATATACTTGTTACTATACATATCTTGCAATGTCATCAGTTTTTGCTCTGCCGCCAATATTGTTTTTGACGTTCAGAGAAATGTATAACATTTCGTATACACTTTTAGGAACGCTGGTATTGGTAAACTTTTGTACACAATTGATAGTGGATTTAATTTTCACATTTTTCTCAAAGCGGTTTAATGTACACAAGGCGATAAGAATAATGCCGCTTCTGACCACAATCGGACTTGTGATATATGCAATGGCGCCAATTCTTATGCCTGATTTTGTGTATTTAGGCTTGCTTTTAGGAACTGTTATATTCTCTGTTTCGGCAGGATTTTCCGAAGTTTTGTTAAGTCCGCTCGTTGCCGCAATACCATCTGAAAATCCCGAAAAGGATATGAGTATACTTCATTCGCTCTATGCCTACGGCGTGGTTATGGTAGTTGTTTTAAGCTCTGTTATATTAAAGATATTCGGGGCAGAAAATTGGATGTATCTGACATTGTTCTGGGCGTTCTTGCCCATTATATCATTTGTGTCATTTTGCATATCGCCCCTGCCGCAAATGAATATATCGCAAAACACGAATTCAGGCGGTATCAGAAATAAGGGAATTATATTATGTGTGCTTTGTATTTTCCTTGGAAGCGCAGCAGAAAATTCAATGACGAATTGGATTTCAGGGTATATGGAGAATGCGTTAGGTATTCCTAAAATGACGGGCGATATAATCGGAATGGCATTGTTTGCAGTACTTTTGGGTGTAGGCAGAACCTGCTATGCAAAATACGGAAAAAATATATCAAATGTACTATTACTTGGAATGATTGGCGCATCTGTTTGCTATATTGTAACGGGTCTTTCTGAAAACCTTGTTGTTTCAACCATTGCCTGTGTGCTTGTGGGACTTTGCACATCTATGCTCTGGCCGGGAACGCTGATTTTAATGGAAGAAAAAATCCCGAATGTCGGGGTTGCAGCGTATGCTCTTATGGCGGCAGGCGGTGATTTTGGCGCATCGGTTGCACCTCAGCTTTTAGGGGTTGTGGTGGATGCAGTATCTGCGAGTAGCTGGGCGGCACATATAGGCGCAATATCAGCTCTTTCAACCGAACAAATTGCTATGAAAGCAGGAATGCTTGTTGCCGCAATCTTTCCGATTTTGGGAATTGGTTTGCTGATTTATATCAAAAAATATTTTTCGTCAAAATAGAAGATGCACCCTTTAGAGGGTGCATCTTTTTATAATAATTCTTTTCGTAATTCTTCACCGGATTTAGCACTTAAATAAGCGGGTGGAACATCAAGTACAGTCTTGCAACCGCTGATGCCCTCTTTGTTCATTCTATATGCCGCACGAGCATATGCCACAATGACAGATGCGGTAAATTCGGGATTTGAGTCAAGCTTTAAGCTGTATTCAATGATATGGTTGTTTTCGTTGTCCCAACCTGTGCTTCCGCTCCTTATGACGAAACCACCGTGTGGAATACCCATATGCTTTTCTTTAAGCTCTTCCATAGAGATAAAGTTAACAGTTGTATCGTAATCTGCAAAGTAGTTGGGCATAGTTTTGATTTCGTTTTCTATTCTTTCGAGGTCGGCGCCATCTTCTGCTACAACAAAGCATTCTCTTGTGTGTTTCTGGCGGGTAGAAAGTTCGGGGTTTTCACCGTTTCTGACCGCTTCAAGCGCATCGGGCACGGGAACGGTGTACTGTCGCGCATCCAAAACGCCTTCAATTCTTCTGATGGCATCCGAATGTCCCTGGCTTACACCTTTGCCCCAAAATGTATAATCATTACCGTTTGGAAGAACAGCCCCTGCGTACATACGATTAAGAGAGAACATACCCGGGTCCCAACCAACAGAAATAATTGCAACTTTTTCACCGAGTTTTGCTGATTTATCAACATTTTCAAAATGCTCGGGGATTTTTGCATGGGTGTCAAAACTGTCAACTACATTAAAAAGCTTTGCGTATTCAGGAGTCTGCACCGGAAGGTCAGTAGCGCTACCGCCGCATAAAATTAAAACATCAATTTTATCCTGCATATTTTTAAGCTCATTTATATGGTAAACGGGCACGCCGTCTGTCAAAATCTTTACTGAATCAGGCGGGCGGCGGGAGAAAACTGCGACAAGCTCCATATCGGAGTTTTGTTTGATTGCACATTCAACGCCTCTGCCTAAATTTCCGTAACCTAAAATTCCTATTCGCATAAAACGACACTCCTCTGTAAATTTTACAAACGATATTATAGCACATAACAGAAAAATCCGCAAGGATTTCTTTTTGGATATTTTTTTGTAAAAATAGTTGCTTTTTTGTTTTATATTAGTTATAATAAGATGTTGAAACGAAAAAAGGCGAAAGGCTTGGTATTTGTTGTGAACAGAGGTAAGTTTATTGTAGTCGAGGGGCTTGATGGTTGCGGCAAGAGCACTCAAATCAAGCTCATCAAGGAAGAGCTTGAAAAAAGAGGTCAAAAGGTATATATTACTGCTGAACCCACCAATTTTGAAACGGGTGCATATTTAAGACGGATTTTGTCTGACAGCTTAAGCAAGGATATGTATCTTCAGGCAGCACTTTTTCTGGCAGACCGCCTTGAACATATAACTCACCCTGAATTTGGCATAAACAAATACTTAAATGATGGATATACGGTTGTATGTGACAGATATTATTATTCTTCGTTTGCGTATCAAGGCACGGCAACAGACATTGATTGGGTTATGAGAAGCAACCTTGAATGTGAAGCGATATTAAAGCCTGACCTTTGTGTATTTTTGGATGTAAATCCCGATACCTGCAAAAAGCGTATTGATGAGGTTCGTGAAAAGCCCGAGCTTTATGAAAAAGATGCCGAAAAGATGCGACAGATAAGAAATAACTTTTTGGCGGTTTTTAACAGATTAAGCGAGGAACATAATATAGCGATAATTGATGCAAACACAGGTGTTGAAAATGTGTTTAATGCTATAAAAGAATTGCTGTGAAAGGAAGATAAAAATGTATAAGAGATTATTTACATCAGAATCTGTAACTGAAGGACATCCCGATAAAATATGTGATATAATATCAGATGCAATACTTGATGCGATTCTGGCTCAGGATAAAAATTCGAGAGTAGCTTGTGAGGTTACCGTGACTACGGGACTTGTGCTTGTAGTTGGCGAAATAACCACTAATGCGAGCATTGATATTCAGGAGATAGTAAGAGAAACTGTCAGAGGTATCGGTTATGACAGAGCTAAATACGGATTTGATTGCGATACATGTGCGGTAATAACTGCTCTTGATAAGCAGTCCCCCGATATTGCAATGGGAGTCGATGCTCTTGGTGCGGGCGACCAGGGAATGATGTTTGGTTTTGCTTGCGACGAAACAGATGAATATATGCCGCTTCCGATAGCGCTTTCTCATAAGCTTACATTAAAGCTTACAGAGGTTCGTAAGAATGGTACACTTAAATATCTGCGCCCTGACGGAAAGGCTCAGGTGACGGTTGAATACAATCAGGACGGAAGCGTTAAAAGAATAGACACAGTTGTAGTATCCACCCAGCACGAGGATATGGATATTGAGGAATTGCGCAAGGATATTATGAATGAGGTTATCCTCCCTGTAATTGACAAAGACTTGCTTGATGAGGATACAAAATATTTCATAAACCCGACGGGAAGATTTGTAGTTGGCGGTCCTCAGGGTGACTCAGGACATACCGGAAGAAAGATTATCGTTGATACTTATGGCGGTTACGCAAGTCACGGTGGCGGTGCTTTCTCGGGCAAAGATCCCACAAAGGTTGACAGAAGTGCGGCGTATGCAGCACGCTATGTTGCAAAGAATGTAGTTGCGGCAGGACTTGCCAAGGCTTGTGAGGTTCAGCTTGCATACGCAATCGGTGTAGCAGAACCGGTATCTCTCAGAATAGACACAAGAGGTACGGGCACAATAAGTGATGCAGAGATTTGCGACAGAGTGTCAAAGGTGTTTGATTTGACACCAAGCGGCATCATAAACGGACTTGATTTAAGACGCCCGATTTACACACAAACTGCAGCTTACGGACACTTTGGAAGAAACGATTTGGATCTGCCTTGGGAGAAAACTGATAAGGCAGAGGCTCTTAAAAAAGCGTAATTTTGGGGCTGTGACAATATGTCACAGCCTTTTTTGGAAAGGCAGATTATTATGTCATTTGATGGATTTGTTACCCGAAGCGTAACAGAGGAGCTTAAAGAAAAAATATTGGGCGGCAAAATCGATAAGGTTTATCAGCCGGAGCGGGAAGAGCTTATTTTATCAATAAGAACCCGTGAGGGTAATTATCGTCTTTTGCTGTCTGCAAGTGCATCTAATCCGAGATTTCATTTAACGGCGGTTCAGCGAGAAAATCCAATGACACCGCCTATGCTTTGTATGCTTATGAGAAAGCATTTATGCGGCGGGGTGATTACAGGTATAACTCAACGCGGATTTGACAGAGTTGTAAGACTCGATATCGAAACCCGAAATGAGCTTGGCGATATATGCGTAAAATCCGTAATTGTTGAGATAATGGGCAGACACAGTAACATTATCTTAACAGACGAAAATAACAAAATAATGGACAGTGCAAAGCACATTGATTTTACTGTCAGTGCGGTAAGGCAGATTTTGCCGGGACTTATTTATGAAGAGTCGCCCGTTCAGGATAAATTATCTCCCGATGCGGTTTCGGATATTGAACTTATGCGCGAGATAGAAAAGCTTGCTGATGATGAATTGCTTGATAAATTTTTGGTATCTATTTTTATGGGAATGAGTCCTTTGCTTGCAAGAGAAATTGTGTATCGCTTTTCGGGTCACACAAAAGTAACAAAGGGTGAAGCGGATGTTGCGGCATTTGTTCTGCACACAACAGAATTTTTAAAAGGTATTACCGAGAATAAATTCTCTCCAACACTCATAATAGATAAAAGGGAGAAAAAACCGATTGCGTTTTCTTGCGTAAGTCTTATGCAGTATGAAAATTCTTCGGAGTTTTACGAAAATCCGTCAGTAAGCGCAGTCATTGACAGCTTTTATGAAAAACGCAGCAACAGAGAGTTTATGAACAGACGCTCGGCGGCTTTTGTAAAGCTTGTGCATAACAATATTGAAAGATGCGAGAAAAAGCTGGCGCTTCATCGTGAAAATTTAGAGGAGAGCAAGGACAGAGAAAAATTTAAGATGTATGGCGACTTAATTACGGCTAATATGTATAGAATTAAGTACGGGATGAAGTCAGCTGTGGTCGAGAATTTTTATGCAAACGGAGAGGAAATTGAAATTCCGCTTCAGGAGGATATAAGTCCGTCGCAGAATGCGCAAAAATATTATAAAAAGTATAGCAAAGCCAAGACGACTGAGCAGTATGCAACAGAGCAAATAGGTATAGCGGAGGAAGAAAAGTATTATTTGGAGAGTGTTCTTGAAAATCTTGAAAAAGCTGAAACTCCCGCAGAACTTGATGAGATAAGAATTGAACTTGCAAATGAGGGGTATCTTCCGAAGATTGCTCAAAAGAAGAAACAAGAGAAAAAGTCAGAACCGATAAAATTCATATCGGTTGACGGATTTGAAATTTTAGTCGGAAGAAACAACCGCCAGAATGATGAGCTTACTCTTAAAACGGCGTATTCAACCGATATATGGTTTCACACAAAAAATATCCCAGGGTCGCATACCATAGTAAGAACAAAAGGCAGCGGAGAAGCCCCGGATACAACGCTTATGCAGGCGGCAAAGATTGCGGCATATTACAGTAAGGGTAAAAATTCTTCGCAGGTTCCGGTTGATTACACAATCGTTAAAAATGTTAAAAAGCCAAATGGTGCAAAACCCGGAATGGTAATTTACGATAAATATAACACGGTTTATGTTCTTCCTGAATTACCTGAGGAAAATAGTTGACTAAAGGCAAATTTTAGTGTATAATATTGGCTTAATTATAAAAAAGAGGTGGAAGGTATGGATAAATACGAATTCAGGGCTATGCAGAGTGATATGGACGAAAGTATTGATAAATACATTGACTTAATTCACGATCATACTACAACATGGAATTCTATTCCGTCACATTATTATACAAATTATAATGTAAAATCAGGGCTCAGAAACGCCGATGGTACAGGTGTGCTTGCGGGTTTTACATCAATAGGTGAAGTTCACGGATATGTGCTTGACGAGGGTAATAAATCACCGGTTCCGGGAAAGCTTCGTTATCGCGGTATTGATATAGAGGATGTTGTCAAGGCGTGTCAGAAAGAAGAAAGATTTGGTTTTGAGGAAACAGCATTTTTGCTTATGTTCGGCTATCTGCCTGATAAAGAGATGCTGGCTGAATTTTCTCAGTTTATAGCGAAAAAGCGTAGTTTGCCCGATGAATTTACCGAGGATATGATATTTAAAGCGCCAAGTAAAAATATTATGAATAAGCTTGGTCGTTCGGTACTTGCTCTTTATTCTTATGACGATAATCCCGATGATATATCAGTTCCTAACCTTTTAAGACAGAGTCTTGACCTTATCGCAAGATTTCCTGTTCTGGTTGCAAATGCGTATAGCTGTAAAAGGCACTATTTTGATGGGGAGAGTCTTGTTCTTCATAATCCAAACCCCGAGCTTTCAACCGCGGAAAACTTTTTATATATGATAAGACCAAATAAAAAGTTCACAAAGCTTGAGGCAGAGGCTCTTGATTTATCAATGATACTTCAGGCAGAACACGGTGGAGGTAATAACTCAGCGTTTACTGTCAGGGTTTTATCCTCAACGGGAACTGATACATATTCTGCAATATCTGCATCGGTTGGTTCTTTAAAGGGACCAAAGCACGGCGGTGCAAATAATAAGATGCTATCTCAGATGGAAGAGATTAAAACAAATGTTAAGGATTGGACAAACGAAGAAGAAGTTTTAGAGTATCTTAAAAAGATTTTAAGAAAAGAGGCGGGCGACGGAAAGGGACTTATCTATGGTATAGGTCACGCTGTCTATACGATATCAGACCCGCGTACCACAATTCTTAAAGAAAGAGCAAAAGAACTTGCGGCGGTTACCGACCATGAAAAAGAGTTCGAACTTTATGATTTGGTACAAAGACTTGCTCCTATCGCATTCCGTGAGGTAAAGGGAATTGAAAAGGAAATGTGTGCAAATGTTGACTTTTATTCAGGGCTTGTCTACCAGATGCTGAAGCTTCCACAGGAACTTTATACCCCTATTTTTGCAATGTCAAGAATAGTTGGCTGGTGTGCGCATCGTATGGAGGAGATAATGACAAGCAGTAAAATTATTCGTCCTGCATATAAGAGCACGGTAAAAAGATTGAGTTATACTCCGATTGACGAGAGATAAAAAAGAAGATGCGATTTTTCGCATCTTCTTTTTAAATTTCTTCGGGTGTTGCGGCTTCTAACTTGCTTACCGAAATTTCATAAGCGGTTTTTGTTTCAAATTCTTCGTCGCTTATTCTTTTCTGGTATTCGCGACTTTGAATTCTCCCCCATATATGAAGATTTGAACCGATGGGCAGACTTTCGGCATATTTTGCATTTCTGCCCCATGCAATGCAGGGTATATAATCCGATTTGTTATAAGAGCGGTTTACCGCAAGCAAAATATCTGCAATTTCACGCTGGAATGGTGTGGTTCGATAAATAGGTTCTTTGCAGATATAACCATTTAAAAAAATACGATTCGGATTATCAGTATCGTCATCTGAAGAAACAGTATCTATTTCTTTTACAAAGACGGTAAGAACAAGGCGGTTGCCTACTCCCGAAAAATTATTATAGGAGCGAAACTGCCCCGAAATTTTAACAAAATCTCCGTATTCGGGTTTTTTAAGCGGGAAAAACCGCTCCGAAATTGTAATGTTTATCAAATCAAAATTTTCACTCAAACGAGGCACTTTTAATTTGAATAAGTAAAATTTTTCACCATATATCATATGTGAAAATGTAAGTTCTGAATCAACTGTACCAAGCAAAGAAACCCTATTGTTTTCAAGATAAGTATTTTCCACTTTTAAATTCACTCCTGTCAATTAGTTACTCTAAATTATATTCGCTATATAAAAATTTAGAACTTTATTATCTTAAATACAGCGGGACTTATATCGCAAAGCAGCATGGCTGTAACATAAGCCAGACTTTGAAAGATGTCATCGGGTTTTTTGAACCATTTTACATTAAACTCCTGAGGAGAAAGCGATTTCCCGCTGATTGTAATAATGCTTCGTTACAGACAAAAGGTAAAGCCGTCATCGTCAATGCTTGATGCAGTAATGGTGGAATTGAGCTTAAGTCCGCAGGTTATAACGACAGATTTAGTTGTATTTACGGATTTTATGTCGGTTATGTCGTCTGTATTTACGATTATGTTTTCTCCGATTTTAAGCATAAAACCTTGCACTCCTCTTTAAATATATTTCATTTTTCCCCATTGTATATAAAATATCCCTTTGAACATAATATTCTTAAAGGGAGTGAGAGATTTTGTTAATGACACTACTCAGAACGCTTATTATGTATATCGTGGTGGTAGGCGTGCTAAGGATGATGGGCAAGCGCCAGATAGGCGAGCTTGAAGCATCCGAGCTTGTGGTTACAATCATAATTTCGGATATTGCGGCAATGCCGATTACCAATATGGGTGTTCCGCTGATTACTAATGTTATTGCTATACTTACTTTGATGTTGCTTGAAATCTTTCTATCCTACGCGGCGTTTAAAAGCCCTAAAATAAGAGGGATTATTTACGGAAAGCCAAGCACATTTTTCAAAAACGGAAAATTTAACCAGAAAGAAATGCTGCGGCAACGCTTCAATGTCGCTGATGTTATGGAAGAGATAAGAGGAAACGGGGTTTGCAGTCTTTCGGATGTTGAATATATAATTATGGAAACAAACGGCAAGGTAAGTGTTATTTTAAAGCAATCGGCAAGTCCGCTGACGCCAAGCCAAGCGGGGATAGAAACAGAAGAGGTGCGCCTTAGTTATGTAATTGTTGATAATGGTCTGCCGCTTAAAACTAGTATGAAGCAGCTTGGTTTGAATGAGGAGTGGCTTTTGAAAAAAGTAAAAGAAAAGGGACTTAAAAGCGTCGATGAGGTATTTTATTTAAGCTTCGAGGCAGAAACAGGCAAAACCGTGCTTGTACCCAAGGAGGCGAGAAAATGAGAAGAATGATTCCCGCAATAGCGATATTAGTTTTTATTATAACTGCAATAAGCGTGCATCTCTTTAAAATTAATCGTGTGTGCGATGAAATAAAGATTAAATCTGCATTTGTGTTTGATTCGTATGAGCAAGATGATTGGGATAAAATCTATACAACAGCAAGAGAGATTTCAGATATCTGGGAGGATAACAGATTTTGGGCGACTCTCACTTTGCCGACGGCGCAGATTGACGAAATTGAAATTTCTCTTGAGCAAAGCATTCGCTATGCGGAAATCGAGGCAAAACCTGATTTTATCGGTGAATTTAAAATGTTTTATATGCTGGTTGAACATATTCCCAGACAAGAAGGATTAAGCGTTGAGGAATTGTTCTAAAAATGTTGATAAATTAGGCGTTCTTACTTGACTTTTTTTTCACAATAAGATAAAATATATAGGTGAATTTTTAAAGAATGAAAGGATGTCAAAAATGGGAATGACACTTGCGCAGAAAATCCTTAAGGAACATTTAGTCAGCGGCGAGATGGTTGCGGGCAGTGAAATCGGCATTAAGATTGACCAGACGCTTACTCAGGATGCTACGGGAACAATGGCATATCTTGAATTTGAGGCTATGGGTGTTCCGAGAGTTAAGACCGAGAAATCGGTTGCTTATATTGACCACAATACACTTCAGAGCGGATTTGAAAATGCTGATGACCACAGATTTATCGGTAGTGTATGTAAAAAACACGGAATATATTTTTCAAGACCGGGTAACGGTATTTGCCATCAGGTACACCTTGAAAGATTTGG
This sequence comes from Clostridia bacterium, assembly GCA_045661045.1. GTDB lineage: Bacteria > Bacillota > Clostridia > Monoglobales > Monoglobaceae > UMGS1820. The sequence continues at coordinate 41,885 of JAZREZ010000051.1, read as the reverse complement.
AAAGCCGGGCAAGACTCTTATCGGCTCTGACAGCCACACTCCAACCGGCGGCGGTATTGGTATGATTGCTATCGGTGCGGGCGGAATGGATGTCGCAGTAGCTATGGGTGGCGGTACATATTATATTACTTGTCCTAAAATCGTCAAAGTAGAGCTTACGGGCAAATTAAGTCCCTGGGTTGCGGCAAAGGATGTTATTCTTGAGGTGTTAAAACGCCTTTCCGTAAAAGGCGGAGTTGGTAAGATAATCGAATATTGCGGCGAAGGTGTTAAGACTCTTTCTGTTCCTGAGCGTGCAACCATTACCAATATGGGAGCAGAGCTTGGTGCAACAACATCAATATTCCCATCGGATGAAATCACAAGAGAATTTTTAAAGGCACAAAAGAGAGAAGAAGATTATACACCTCTTTGTGCAGATGCAGATGCTGTATATGACGAAACAATCGAGATTAACTTAAGCGAACTTGTGCCTCTTGCGGCGTGTCCGCACTCTCCTGACAATGTTAAATCTTGTGAGGAAATAGGAGCACTTAAGATTGATCAGGTATGTATAGGTTCTTGCACAAACTCATCACTTCTTGATATGTTAAAGGTTGCGTATATCTTAAAGGGCAAAACTGTTCACCCTGATGTGTCATTGTCAATTGCACCGGGTTCAAAGCAGGTTTTGAATATGCTTGCAGAGTGTGGTGCGCTTTCTGATATGATAGATGCGGGTGCAAGAATTTTAGAAAGTGCCTGCGGTCCTTGTATCGGTATGGGACAATCTCCGAATTCGGGCGGTATTTCGCTTCGTACATTTAACAGAAACTTTGAAGGTCGCTCGGGTACAAAAGACGGACAGATTTATCTTGTATCTCCCGAGCTTGCGGCGGCATCAGCACTCGCAGGTGTGCTTACAGACCCGAGAACATTGGGTGATATGCCGAAATTTGAGCTGCCTGAAATATTTACAATTAACGATAATATGATAGTTCCTCCTGTTTCTGAAGAGGAGATGGACAGCGTTGAAGTACTAAGAGGTCCTAACATCAAGCCCTTCCCCGTATCAGAGGCAATGGCTGATGAAATTTGTGCTAAGTGCAGCTTAAAAGTTGGTGATAACATTACTACCGACCATATTATGCCTGCAGGTGCTAAAATTTTGCCTCTTCGTTCAAATATACCCAAGATTTCGGAATACTGCTTTGCGGTATGTGATGAGGGTTTCCACGACAGAGCGCTTGAACTTAAGAAGAGCATAATTATCGGTGGTTCTAACTACGGACAAGGTTCTTCAAGAGAGCATGCGGCACTTGCACCTTTGTATCTTGGAGTTAAAGCGGTAATTGTTAAATCATTTGCAAGAATTCATATGGCAAACCTTATAAATGCAGGAATTATTCCAATGACATTTAAGGATGAGGCTGATTATGACAGAATTCAGCAGAGTGATGAACTTAAGATTACAAACCTCATTGAAAGTATTGAAAATGAGAGTGAAATTACCATTACTAATGTAACAAAGGGCTTTGATTTCAAAGTATCAATAGACCTTTCTAAGCGCCAGAGAGAGATGCTCATTGCGGGCGGATTGCTCAATTACACACGAAACAACGCATAGGAGGAAGCGAAATGGAAAAAATTAAGATGACCACCCCGCTTGTCGAAATGGACGGCGACGAAATGACCAGAATTATCTGGAAAATGATAAAGGATATTCTTATTTTACCTTATGTGGATTTAAAGACAGAATATTATGATTTAGGACTGGAATACAGAAACGAAACCGATGATAAGGTTACATTTGATTCGGCTTATGCTACCAAAAAGTATGGCGTTGCGGTTAAATGTGCTACAATTACGCCAAATGCCGCAAGAATGGACGAATATGATTTAAAGGAAATGTGGAAGTCGCCAAACGGCACAATCCGTGCAATCCTTGACGGAACTGTTTTCCGTGCACCGATTATTGTAAAGGGAATTACCCCATACATTCCTACATGGACAAAGCCAATCACCATTGCCCGTCACGCTTACGGCGATGTGTATAAGAATGTTGAAATGCAGGTAGAGGAAGGCTCAAAGTGTGAGCTTGTCTGCACAGACAAAAACGGCAACGAGGTTCGTGAGCTTATACATACCTTTGAGGGTAGCGGTGGTATTATTCAGGGACTTCACAATATAGATGAGTCTATAGAAAGCTTTGCTCGTTGTTGCTTTAATTATGCACTTGATACAAAGCAGGATATATGGTTTGCATCAAAAGATACCATTTCTAAAAAGTATGACCACAGATTTAAGGATATTTTTGCTGAGATATTCGAAAAAGAGTATAAGCAAAAATTTGATGCTGCAGGCATTGAATATTTCTATACATTGATTGATGATGCTGTTGCAAGAGTTATCCGCTCTGAAGGCGGCTACATCTGGGCTTGTAAAAACTATGATGCCGATGTAATGTCCGATATGGTTGCAACTGCTTACGGAAGTCTTGCAATGTTGACATCGGTACTTGTGTCACCGGATGGTACTTATGAATATGAGGCAGCTCACGGAACAGTACAAAGACATTATTACAAGCATTTAAAGGGCGAAGAAACCTCTACAAACAGTGTTGCAACACTATTTGCGTGGACAGGTGCACTTCGCAAGAGGGGCGAGCTTGATGGCCTTTCGGATCTTTGTGATTTTGCCGATAAGCTTGAAAAGGCTACTGTTAAGACAATTGAGGACGGCGTTATGACGGGTGACCTTTATGCACTCTCAAGCCTCGATAATAAAAAGAAGGTAAATACAGAGGATTTCTTACTCGCGGTAAACGATAGACTCAAAGCCTCTCTGTAAGGAGAAGAATTTATGGATAAAAAAGTATCTGCATCTGTTATTAACAGATTGCCAAGGTATTACCGCTATCTTTCGGAACTTGAAAATAGCGGAATTGAACGCATATCCTCAAAGGAATTAAGTGTGCGTATGGGTGTTACAGCTTCACAAATACGCCAGGATTTGAATTGTTTCGGCGGATTTGGTCAGCAGGGCTATGGATATAATATTAAGTTTTTAAAGTCCGAAATTGCAAAAATTTTAGGGCTTGAGCGTGGCTATACTGCAATTTTAGTTGGCGCAGGACATATGGGAAGAACCTTTGCGGTCAACACTAAATTTGAAAGCCGTGGATTTAAGCTTGTCGGGATATTTGACACCGATCCTAAAAAAAGCGGGTTATCGGTTGGCGCCCATAAGGTTAAGCCTTATTCTGAAATCAAAGATTTTATTGCTGAAAATAAGCCTAAGATGGCAATTCTTGCAATCCCAAAAGAAGCTATGCAAAAGGTGGCAGAAGAGCTTATCGATCTTGGCATAACTGCGTTTTTGAACTTTTCGTATGCAGAACTTTCGGCTAAAGAGGGCATTTTGGTTGAGAATGTGCATTTAGGTGACAGCCTTATGCGACTTTCTTATAAAATAGTTGCAAGCGGAGAATAGGTGACAAAATGAAGCTTGATTTGAATGCGGTTCATACCTTTGAGTGCGGTCAATGTTTTCGCTTTAACGCAAACGAAAAAGGTGAATATATCGGCGTATCGGGTGGCAGAGTCTGTCGCATTGATAAAGATAACAACCTGTTTTGCAAAGAAAGCGATACAGAGTATTGGTGTGAATTTCTGGCACTTGAAACAGACTATAAAAAAATCAAAAGCGAGCTTTTAATTCGTGACGAGAAGCTAAAGCCGTGCATTGAATTTGGCGGTGGAATAAGGATTTTAAAGCAGGATGTATGGGAAACGATAATTTCTTTTATAATTTCTGCAAATAATAACATTCCCCGAATAAAAAAGATTATCGAATCTATGTGTAAGTCTTTTGGCGAAGAAATTGAGTTTGAGGGCAGTAAATACTACGCCTTTCCAACACCCGAGCGAATGGCAGAGCTTTCTCTTGAAGATTTGGCTCATCTTAAGGCGGGGTATCGGGATAAGTATATACTGGATGCCGCAAAAAAGATTGCAATTGGTGAGGTAAATCTTGATGAACTTGATGCTATGACAGACAGCGATGCCAAAAAGACTCTTATGAAGATTAAGGGTGTTGGCGGTAAGGTTGCAGATTGTATTATGTTATTTGCACTCGGCAGATTTTCGGTTTTCCCTAAAGATGTATGGATTAAGAGAATTTTAGCTCAGGTTTATGATATAAGCGAAAAAGATGCAGAGGTATTTGCAGAACAAAAATACGGAGATTTAGCGGGTTTTGCCCAACAGTATCTCTATTACTATTATCGCACTACAAATGAATAAAATTAAATTTATATAAATTGGAGGATTTTTATTATGTTAGTACCAGCTACAGAAATGTTAAAAAAGGCGGTTGAAGGTCACTACGCAGTAGGACAGTTCAACATCAACAATCTTGAGTGGACAAAGGCAATTCTTTTGACTGCTCAGGAAAATAATTCACCTGTTATTCTCGGTGTATCTGAGGGTGCGGGTAAGTATATGACAGGATATAAAACTGTTTCTGCAATGGTAAGCGCTATGATTGAAGAACTTAATATCACAGTTCCCGTTGCACTTCACTTAGATCACGGCAGCTACGAGGGTTGCTACAAGTGCGTAAAAGCAGGATTTTCTTCTATAATGTTTGATGGTTCACATTTTCCGATTGAGGAAAATGTAGAAAAAACAACAGAGCTTGTTCATGTTGCTCACAACTTAGGTCTTTCTATCGAGGCAGAGGTTGGTTCAATCGGCGGTGAAGAAGACGGCGTAGTAGGCGCAGGCGAGATTGCAGATCCCGCTGAATGTAAGAGAATTGCGGATTTAGGCGTTGATTTTCTTGCAGCAGGTATCGGTAATATTCACGGTAAATATCCTGAAAATTGGCAGGGACTCGATTTTGACGCTCTTGCAAAGATTAAGGAGCAGGTAGGCGATATGCCGCTTGTTCTTCACGGCGGAACAGGTATTCCTGCTGATATGATAAAGAAAGCAATTTCTTTAGGTGTTGCAAAAATTAATGTAAATACCGAATGTCAGCTTTACTTCCAGGAAGCTACAAGAAAGTATATCGAAGCCGGCAAAGACCTTGAGGGTAAGGGCTTTGACCCAAGAAAGCTTTTAGCTCCCGGATTTGAAGGAATTAAAACAATCGTAAAAGAGAAGATGGAGCTCTTCGGTTCAATCGGCAAGGCGTAAAATGATAAGCTTTCTAAAGAAAAATGTTGTAATGGTTGTGGCACTATGCGCCGCAACCATTACCTCTGTAATAATACCTTTTGATAAAGAATATATAGGATATTTTGACTTTAAAACGCTGACTTGTCTTTTTTGCGTGCTTGCGGTTGTCTGTGCACTCAGGAACATAAACTTTTTTTATTGTATGGCACATAAGGTTGTGGAGTGTTTTAAAACAACAAGAATGAGCATACTTGCGCTTGTTTACATAACATTTATAGGTTCTATGTTTATTGCAAACGATATGGCGCTTTTGACATTTTTGCCGCTTGGCCATCTTGTGCTTACAACTACCAATAAGCAAAAGTATATGGCATATACCTTTATAATGCAGAATATAGCGGCAAATCTCGGCGGTATGCTGACACCGTTTGGAAACCCGCAGAATTTATATCTTTATACAAAATTTAACATCCCGACGGGCGAATTTGTGCAGATAATGGCGTGTCCGTTTGTTATATCGGTTGCAATTATAACGCTATGTTGTCTGTTTGTAAAATCCGAACCGCTTGAACTGCCTCAGAAAAAAGTAGAGCTTGATGCTAAAAAGACAGCAATTTATCTTGTGCTTTTTGCGCTTGCAATAGCAATAGTGTTCAGAAGTATTCCGTATTATGTCGGGCTTATAATAATCCCAATCGTATTGTTGTTTATGGACAGAGAAGCGCTTAAGGCGGTGGATTACCCACTGCTTTTGACATTTGTATTTTTCTTTGTGTTCGCGGGCAATATGTCAAGAATTGATGCGGTGCAGAATATTTTTTCAATGTTACTTTCTAAAAACACACTGCTCTTTAGCATACTTTCGTGTCAGGTTATAAGCAATGTTCCGTCTGCGATTTTACTTTCACAGTTCACGCATAATTATGCGGATTTGTTGCTTGGCGTAAACATTGGAGGAGTGGGAACCCTTATCGCATCGCTTGCAAGCCTTATTACATTGCGCGAATATACAAAGACAAATGTCGGAAAAACCCGCAATTATGTGGGTTTGTTTACAGTAATAAATTTTGCGTTTTTATTTGTTCTTTATGAGGCTATGGTGTTTATAAAATAGTTTTTTATTGCATTTTGGCAAAATATGTGTTACAATAGATAAATATAAAATTTTAAATCGAAAAGGGAGATTACATAATGGATATTTTCGCATTTGTACTTTATTTTTTAGCCATGGTAGTTATTGGTATCGTGTTTTTTATCAAGGCTAAAGATGCTGATGAAAAGGATTATTTCCTCGGCGGTCGTGCAATGGGACCTTGGGTTACAGCGATGAGTGCTCAAGCCTCTGATATGAGCGCATGGTTGCTTATGGGTTTGCCTGGAAGTATATTGGCGTTTGGTTTTGGTCAGGCGTGGATTGGAATTGGTCTTGCTATTGGTACGGCTGCAAACTGGATTTTAGTTGCAAAAAGACTTCGTAAGTTTTCAAGAGCAGCTAATGATGCAATTACTCTTCCGCAGTATCTTTCCAACAGATTTGCTTCAAAAAGTCATGTTGTAAGCATTATCTGTGCAGTTGTATTTCTTGTATGCTTTACAATTTATGTTGCATCTGCATTTGTTGCGGGTGCTGATGTATTCACAACTTTAGTGCCATCACTTGACCCGATGATTGCAATGATTATATTTGCAGCTATAGTTATTGTATACACATTCCTTGGCGGTTTTAACGCAGTTTGCTGGACAGACTTTTTCCAGGGACTTTTGATGCTTGGCGCACTTTTAATTGTTCCGATTGTTGTAGGCTTTACAAGAGAACTTGAACCTGCGGCTCTCACAACGATTTACAGCGGGCCAAATGGCGAACAGTATGAGTTTGTGGCAAACTTCTTCAATGCAAGCTGGAAAGATATAGTTTCAGGTCTTGGTTGGGGACTCGGCTATTTTGGAATGCCGCATATTATTGTAAGATTTATGGCTATTGAAAAGCCGTCTATGGTTAAAAAATCAGCAACCGTTGCGATTATCTGGGTTATACTTTCACTTGCGGCAGCAATAGTTATCGCATACCTTGGCAGAATGTTTGTATATTCAAACGGCACTGACCTTTCAGATGTTCTTTTAAGAGATGGTAAGCAGTCGCTTATATTTGTTGAACTTGCAAGAGATGTATTCCCGCCGTTTATCGCAGGACTTTTACTTGCGGCAATCATTGCGGCATCAATGTCTACTGCAGACTCGCAGCTTCTTGTTGCAGCATCATCGTTTGCAAGCGACCTTTACAAACCGATAATCAGAAAGAATGCTTCAAACAACGAGATGCTCTGGGTAAGCCGTATTGTAGTTGTACTTATCGCAGTAGTTGCATTCTTTGTTGCAAGCAGTAAGGGTAAGGCCGCACAAGCTATTATGGATTTGGTATCAAATGCTTGGGGTATTTTTGGTGCGGCATTTGGTCCTGCGGTGCTCTTATCGCTTTTCTGGAAGAGATTTACATACAAAGGCGCTGTTACGGGTATAGTTGCAGGTGCGCTTGTTGATATGATTTGGTTATGGCTTCCTGTTGCAAACGGCGAAACACTCACAGCAATAACCGGTATATATGAGATTATCCCGGGATTTATAATCGGTGGACTTTTAGCCGTTATAGTTACATTGCTTGACGCAAAACCTTCGCAGGAAGTTGAGGCAATCTTTGAAAGAGCAACCGATAACAGTATAGACGACTAAATTTAAAAGGCTGTCAGTTTGACAGCCTTTTTTTCATAATTAAAGGGAGAACGCATCGTTCTCCCTTTAATTAGTTCTCTGTAGTGTCTGAATATTCTGCGTATTCGATTGTTACCTCTTCAGCACGCTTGTCTTTAGGTTTAAACATTTCTGCAACTCTGTCAATAGCGGCAGGTGCAATGTCTAAAAGTCTATCATAAATGCTGTTCTGCGGAGTAACCGAAATCATTCTTATTTTGCCGTTGCCAACAACTAAAAATGCCTCAGGTGTAAGTGAAATACCGCCACCGGTACCGCCGCCAAATAAGTGTTTAGGATCAGTTTCACTCTTTCTGGAATTAGCCTTTTCAAATTCACTACCGCCAACACCAAAGCCCATAGCAACCTTTGAAATTGGAATAATAACCGAGCCATCGGGAGATGTGATAGGGTCACCTACGATGGTGTTTACATCTATCATTTCCTTAAGTCCTTGAAGAGCAGTATACATAATTCCCTCAATTGGGTGCTTATCTGCCATTCTTATTCACATCCTTTTTCTTTTTATTTTTTAAATAGGTAAGTAATGCCGAAAAACCCGCATTCATAATATGCACGGCTCTTACCTTAATTATACTCTTAACAGAAATCTCAAATCGTTCCCCATAAAAATCGGGGGTAATATCAAGTGTCGGATAGACAATCTTAAAATATCTTGTAAGGGTGGGATATATAATCCCAATCAGGCTCCAGAAAGAGCCATAAATCATTCCGGTTGCTGCAGCGTTTCCAGTGCCATAGTTAACCGAAATTTTTAAAACAGGTATCTTGATTTTACATTTTGTTCTTCCAAGCAGAGATTTTACAATATCTAAAACCTCGGCGTACGCGGAAAAGTATTCGTTTTTTAGTTTTTTGAGTTCGTCAAAATCAAGGCCTGAATCCTTTTTGAAAACTTTGCCCTTTATGTCCGAAAATGAAACTTGTTTTTCGTCAGGCTTTTTATTTCTCGGTTTTGGGTTGTTTAAGTCAATTTCAATCCTCTTTTTGTAAAATGTGTGCCTGATTAAAAGGGTTAAAAGATTGTCGTTAAGGGCTAAATCAATAGTTATGTGCCCTATAAAGACAAAAGAAAGTATTAAAATGAGAACACACAGAATTATCAAAAGATAAATCATAAGTCTACCTCGTTAAAAATCTGTTTCGGTTGGGAGGTTGTCCATATTTTCCTGAGTGAGAACACCCTCCATTTCGATTTGCTCTAAATCTTCAGCAGACTCACCAAGAGAGTCAAAATCGGGAAGCTCTTCAAGAGATGAAACGCCAAATGTCCTTAAAAAGTGCTGAGTTGTTCCAAATAATATGGGTCTTCCGGGAGCATCAAGACGCCCCTTTTCTTCAATAAAATTGCGCTCAATCAGGCGATTTACTATGTAGTCACAGTTAACGCCCCTGATATGCTCGATAGAGTTTCTTGTAACAGGCTGTTTGTATGCAACAATGGACAAAACCTCCAAAGCCGCATTTGATAAGTTCTGTTTTCTAGGTGGCTCTGCAAGGCGTGAGATATATTCGACATATTCGCCACGAGTTGCAAGCTGATAGCTGTCATCCATACGAATAATGTGTATACCTCGCCGTTCGTAGTTGTAAGTGTCCATCATCTTTTTTAAGATTTCGCGAAGTGACCTTTTGTCAACATCTACAATGTCCGCAAGCCTCTCAAGCTCAACGGCATCCCCTGCCGCAAAAAGTACCCCTTCGATTATTGCCTGAATTTCTCTTATTTCCATAATATTTCCTCTTTATATGTATTTTAATCCTCAATCATCTCAATGTCAAGGTCTGATGTATCATCACAATAAACATTCGGATTTGATATGTCGCCGCTTTCGTCATATTCAACCCTGATTTTTTTAAGCTTAATAAGCTCAAGCACCGCAAGAAAAGAAGCAACTGCTTCGGGCTTAGTTTTAGCCGCCGAAAAAATGTCCTTAAACAGAGTTTTGCCCTTTTTGATTATAGTTTTCCAGATAATAGAAACTCTGGAACGAATAGATACCTTTTCGTGACCTACAATACCGCTGAATGAGGTCTTTGGCGGTGGTAATTTGCGCTCAAGCCTCTGGTATGCACGCTTATACGCAAGAATTAAATTCTCAGGGGTAAGAAGTGTCAAATCAAGCTCTGCGGGCGGTCTTTCAATCGCATCAGGAGCCTTGAAATACATAGATGCACCAATATTTTCTCTCTCTTTGAAAAAGCCAATGGATTCTTTAACCTTTTTGTATTCGGTAAGACGACGCACAAGCTCTTCTCTGGGGTCAATGTCGTCCTCGGCTTCCTCTTCGGTTTTGGGAAGAAGCAGCTTTGATTTAATCTGTAACAATGTTGCGGCAAGCACCAAAAATTCACTCGATACCTCTAAATCCATTTCCTGCATCTTGCCCATAACGGCAAGATATTGGTCAAGGATTAACGAGATGGGAATATCGTATATGCTTACCTTGTTTTTGCGGATTAGCATAAGAAGAAGGTCAAGGGGCCCCTCGAAGCTATCCAGCTTAAAATTTAACTGCTCCATAAAAATCTCCATTCCGCCGCCATACGGCGGCACAAACAGTAATCAATATTCTCTTATCCGTATGGCAAGGAAGGGTAAGAGATTTTTACGCCCATGTGCGTTTCTGAGCAACAGCGAAGAAAATTTCGCATGGGCAATTAAATCCGTCGGAGACGTTAACGCGAAAGGAACTTTCGCGTTAACACCCTATAAAAATAAATTTATTATCATATCAAAAAAGTTTAAAATTCCCGCTCTGCCTGCACTTAAAATATAATTGAATATCGGCAGATTTATCAAAATTATCAGAATTATAAAACCATAGCGTTCGTATTGCATTATCTTAAAATAAATTCTTTGCGGCAGAATTGCGTTTAAAATCTTTGAGCCGTCAAGAGGCGGAACAGGGATTAAATTAAACAAGCCAAGTCCAATATTAAGAATAGTAAGATAATAGCATATTGAGTAACTTACACTTGCAAGGTTAAATACGAAAGAAGTATCCGACTTAAAGGTAAGTCCGCCTAAAATCACAACACCAATTTCTGCCAAAAATGCCACTACAAAGTTTGAAATGGGACCTGCGAGTGCAGTGATTGCCATACCGCCCTTTTTGTTTTTAAAATACATAGGGTTGATGGGTACGGGTCTTGCCCATCCAAATCCAAACAAGAATAAACAAAGCGCACCGAACGGGTCAAGGTGATGCATAGGATTAAGGGATAATCTGCCCGAATATTTTGCGGTTTTATCGCCCAGAAGATATGCTGCAAATCCGTGTGACAGCTCGTGAACCGAGAGGGATAAAAGCACGCAGAATGCAATTATCAATATATATACTAATTTGTCGGAAAATGACATTCCCGAACTAAAAAGAATATCAAGCATAATATGCCTCCTATAAATCGTTTTCTATCAACTGTTCATAAGTCTGGCGTTTAATTGCCAAAGATGGCTTTGAATCCTTTATTACAACAAGAGGCGGTTTTGGCAGTCTGTTATAATTGCTTGCCATTGAATAGTTGTACGCACCTGTTGTAAGTATTGCCACAATATCACCCGACTTAACATCGGAAAGCATCATATTTTCGCCTATCAAGTCACCCGATTCACAACATCTGCCCGCAATTGTAACGGGTTTTAAATCTGTTGCGGCGGGATTTTCAACTGCAACTGCGGTGTATTCTGATTGATAAAGGATATATCTTGGGTTGTCAGCCATACCACCGTCAACTGATACATAAGTGCGGATATTTGGAATTTCTTTTACTGTTCCGACTGTGTATAAGGTAAGTCCCGCCTCAGCTACAATAGAACGCCCCGGTTCAACAAGAATAAAGGGCAGAGCAATGTCACGCTTTTCGGCAGTTTCCTTTACCACCTTTGAAACTGCCTTCATATATTCGCCATAGTTGATGGGAGTATCGGAGTTTATATATTTACAGCCAAAGCCTCCGCCTAAATTGAGAACAGATGCTTCAAAACCGTATTTTTCTTTAATTTCGGCAATAAAGTTTACCATAACCTCGGCAGTTTTTTCAAATGGTTCAAGCTCAAAAATCTGTGAGCCTATGTGGCAATGAAAACCGAGTAAATTTACATTTTCAAGCGAAAGAGCAAGAGCGACAATTTCTTCAGCCTCGCCCGTTTCAAGAGCTACGCCGAATTTTGAGTCAATCTGCCCCGTCATAACGAAACTGTGGGTGTGAGCATCAACACCCGGCTTAATTCTGAACATAATGTTTGGGCGTTTGTTCATTTCCTTAGCAATATCGTTCAGATGAGCAAGTTCAAACTTATTGTCAACCACAATACACCCGATATTATTTGAAAGAGCCATACGAAGTTCTTCGTCTGTTTTGTTGTTGCCGTGAAAGTATATCTTTTCAGCAGGAAAGCCCGCCTGAAGAGCGGTATACATCTCACCGCCTGATACTACATCTATACCCATATTTTCTTCTTTTATGAGTTTGTATATGTATTTGCAGGAAAGTGCCTTGCTGGCATAAAGAGCAAGACCGTTGCCGTCGTAGTGTTCTTTAATAGAATTTACATAGGCACGGCAGTTGCTTCTGATTGTGTTTTCGTCCATAACATAAGCGGGTGTGCCGAACTGATTTGCAATTTGCTTTAAGTCGCAACCGCCCATCGCAAGATTTCCGTTTTCGTTTATACTTAAACAGTCCATAATAAACTGCATTTTTATCTCCTCCTGAAAATATCTGCAATTCTTTAAATTTTAACATAATTGCTCATCTTTGTCAAATATTCTTGAATTAAAAAAATACGCAATATTTTCCTTGCAAAAGCTGAATAATAGTGGTAGAATAGAAGTAATTGATTTCTTGAGAGGATTGATTAAAACTATGAGTTTTAAAAATATAATTGAAAAGGTTGTCGGCACCTATAGTGACAGAGAGCTTAAGAAGATTTATCCTATAATGAATAAGGTTTTATACCTTGAAGAAACAATGGAGAAAAAATCTGATGCAGAGCTTCGTGCTATGACCGATGAATTTAAAAAACGCCTTAAAAATGGTGAAACTACAGACGATATACTGCCTGAAGCATTTGCAGTCTGCAGAGAGGCATCATGGCGTGTGCTTGGAATGAAGCATTTTCCCGTACAGATTGTGGGCGGTATAGTTCTCCATCAGGGCAGAATTGCCGAAATGAAAACAGGTGAAGGTAAAACATTGGTTGCAACACTGCCTGCATATTTAAACGGACTTACAGGAAACGGCGTTCATATTGTTACTGTAAATGATTATCTTGCAAAGCGTGACAGCGAGTGGATGGGTAAATTATATAACTTTTTAGGATTGACGGTTGGACTGATTATTCACGAGAAAGAAAAGGAAGAGAGAAAAACCGCCTACAATGCGGATATAACCTACGGTACAAATAACGAAATGGGTTTTGACTATCTGCGTGACAATATGGTTATCTTCAAAGAGGATAAGGTTCAGCGCGGACACGCGTTTGCAATCGTTGATGAGGTGGATAGTATCTTAATTGACGAGGCAAGAACACCGCTTATTATTTCGGGGGCGGGGGATAAGTCCACCGACCTTTATGTTCAGGCTGACAGATTTGCAAAGACGCTTAAATTCAAAAAGGTTGTCGAAACTGATTCAAAGGTTGATGATGAGGAGGCGGGCTTTGACGATTATGATTATATCGTAGATGAAAAAGCTCATACAGCCACCCTTACACCAAAGGGTGTTTCAAAGGCAGAGTCGGCTTTTGGTATAGATAATTTAACTGACCCTGAAAATATGACGATTTCTCACCACATAAATCAGGCGATAAAAGCAATAGGCGTTATGAAAAGAGATAAGGATTATGTGGTAAAAGATGGTGAGGTAATCATCGTTGATGAGTTTACAGGCAGAATGATGCTTGGTAGGCGTTATAGCGATGGACTTCATCAGGCGATTGAGGCAAAAGAGGGAGTTAAGGTCGAGAACGAAAGCAAAACTCTTGCGACCATTACATTCCAGAACTTTTTCAGGCTTTATAAAAAGCTTTCAGGTATGACGGGTACGGCACAGACAGAAGAAGAGGAATTTCAGGAGATTTACAGACTTGATGTAATCGTTATCCCGACAAATAAGCCTCTTGCCCGCAAAGATTTACCCGACAGTATCTATAAGACCGAGCTTGCAAAATTCAATGCAGTAATTGACGAGGTTGAAAGAGTAAACGCAAAGGGACAGCCGGTTTTAATTGGTACAGTATCAATTGAAAAGTCGGAGCTTTTAAGCAAGATGCTCAAAAAGCGTGGAATTAAGCACAATGTCTTAAACGCTAAATTTCACGATAAAGAAGCTGAGATTGTTGCACAAGCCGGCAAAAAGGGTGCAGTTACCATTGCTACCAATATGGCGGGTCGTGGTACAGATATCGTTCTTGGCGGTAATGCCGAATTTATGGCAAAGGCTGAAATGGAAAAGCAGGGCTTTACCGAAGAGCTTATCGTTCAGGCAACGGGTTTTGCTGAAACCGATAACGAAGAAATCTTAAACGCCCGAAAGACATATCGTGAATTGTATGACAGATTTAAGCATGAAATAGAGCCTGAACAAAAGGAAGTTTTAGAGGCGGGCGGTCTTTATATAATGGGTACAGAACGCCACGAGAGCCGCCGTATCGATAATCAGTTAAGAGGCCGAAGCGGTAGACAAGGTGATGTTGGTGCATCAAGATTTTATCTCTCCCTTGAGGATGACCTTATGCGTTTGTTTGCCCCCGAGAGAGTTGCGCGAGTTATGGAAACATTTGGTTTTGCCGAAAGCGAAGCAATTGAAAGCAAGATGCTTTCAAACACAATTGAAACCGCACAGCGCAGAGTTGAGGGCAGAAACTTTGATATAAGAAAGCATGTTCTTCAGTATGATGATGTTAACAATCAACAACGCGAGATAATCTATGACCAGAGAAACAGGGTTTTAAATGGCGAGGATATGAAGAACAATATCATATCTATGGCTGAACAGACAGTTTCAAATATAATTGCAAAATATTCAGCAAGCTCCGAATTTGCTGAAGAATGGGATTTTGCAGGACTTAAAGAGCATATATTTACAGTTTTTGGCGAGCTTTCGCCTGATACATTTGATATAAGTGCTCACGAGATGGACCACTTAAGCCGTGAAAGCCTTAAAGAGCGTATCTTTGAGTATGTAATGCAAAAATATACCGAAAAAGAGGCAGAATTCGGCGAGGTTATGCGTGAGGTTGAGCGTGTCCTGATGCTTCGTGTGGTTGACAGAAGATGGATGGATCATATTGACAATATGGAACAGCTCCGTCAGGGGATAAACTTAAGAGCGTATGCTCAGCGTGACCCCGTTGTTGAATATAAATTTGAGGCTATGGATATGTTTGAAGAAATGATTGATGGCATCAAGGAAGATACTGTCAAAAACATTTTCCACGCAGTTCCGAGAAGTAAAATTGAAAGAGTACAAGTAGTAAAACCGCTTTCAGCAAGTCACGGCGGTGACGGAACGGTTGTTAAAAAGCCAATTCGCAAAGAGGTAAAGGTAGGCAGAAATGACCCATGCCCATGCGGAAGCGGCAAGAAATATAAAAACTGCTGTATTGACAAAGAACAATAAAAGGATGTGATTATGTGATAGCTTTTGATGAGTATAAGCTTCAGCTTGAGGGAATGAAAAAAGACATAACAGATTTGAGGGATTCACTTTAGCATAGAAAAGACGGAAAATGAGCTAAGTGAACTCGAGAATAAAAGTATGGCACCCGACTTTTATGACGATATGGAAAATGCGGGTAAGATTATGCAGAAAATCAAGGGGCTTCGTGATAAGCTTCAAAGGTATACAAACCTTGTGTCTTTGTGGGAGGATACCAAAACTCTTGTAGAGCTTGCATTAGAAGAAAATGATGAAAGCGTGCTTGATGAGGTAAAAAGCGGTTATAAAACCCTTAGCGAAAACCTTGAAAACATGAAGCTTGAAACTATGCTTTCGGGTAAATACGATAAAAATAACGCCATAATAACACTCCATGCGGGAGCGGGCGGAACCGAGGCACAGGATTGGTGCGAGATGCTTTATCGTATGTATACCCATTGGGCAGAGCGCAAGGGATTTAAGGTAGAAACTCTTGACTTTTTAGACGGCGAAGAAGCGGGACTTAAGAGTATAACATTTTTGGTCGAGGGCTTAAATGCATATGGCTATGCTAAAGCTGAAAAGGGCGTTCACCGCTTGGTGCGAATTTCACCCTTTGACTCTGCGGCAAGACGGCATACCTCTTTTGCATCAGCTGAGGTAATGCCAGAAATAGAAGATGATATTGATGTTGCGATTAATGCGGAGGATTTAAAGGTTGACACCTATCGTGCAAGCGGAGCGGGCGGTCAGCACATAAACAAGACCGAGTCTGCAATCCGTATAACGCATATACCGACAGGACTTGTGGTTACTTGTCAGAATGAGCGTTCTCAGCACAAGAACCGCGAAACTGCAATGAAGATGCTCAAATCAAAGCTTATCGAAATTGCAGAGCGTGAACAGAAAGAAAAAATTGAGGATTTAAAAGGTGTTCAGCTTGAAATTGGATGGGGAAGTCAGATACGCTCTTATGTGTTCCATCCCTACACAATGGTAAAAGACCACAGAACGAATTTTGAGGTTGGTAACATCGGCGCAGTTATGGACGGAGATTTAGACGGATTTATAAATGCGTACCTTATTGCAAAATCAAGAGGCGAGTTATAGAAAGGAAACGGAATTATGTTTGAAAAGCTATCATTTTTAGAGGAACAGTTTGAAGAGCTTGCAAGAAGAATAAGTGACCCTGCAGTTATAGCAGATCAGGAAACCTGGCGTAAGCTTTGTAAGGAACATTCTGATATGACTCCTATTGTTGATAAATATCGTGAATACAAACAAAACAAGGAAACTATTGACGATGCACTTATGATGATGGATGATCCTGAAACGGATAAAGATTTTAAAGAAATGCTTGTTTCTGAAATGAAAGAAGCAAAAGAAAATATTACAAGAATAGAAGAAGAGCTTAAAATTTTACTTCTTCCAAAGGATCCAAACGATGACAAGAATGTTATTGTGGAAATCCGAGGCGGTGCCGGCGGCGATGAGGCGGCTTTGTTTGCGGGCGACTTGTTCCGTATGTATTCTATGTACGCAGACTCAAAACGCTGGAAAACAGAAGTTTTAAACCTTAGCGAAATCGGTATCGGCGGCATTAAGGAAGTTACCTTTATGATTGAGGGTGACGGCGCATACAGCAGACTTAAGTTTGAGAGCGGTGTTCACAGAGTCCAGCGTGTTCCTGAAACTGAATCGGGCGGCAGAATTCATACATCGACTGTAACAGTTGCAGTTCTTCCTGAGGTTGACGATGTAGAGGTTGAGATTAACCCTGAGGATTTACAGATTGACACATATCGTTCAAGCGGAGCTGGCGGTCAGCATGTAAATAAGACAGAATCCGCTATCCGTATAACACATTTGCCAACCGGTATTATTGTTGCGTGTCAGGATGAGCGTTCTCAGCATAAAAATCGTGAGGCAGCTATGAAAATGTTGCGTTCGCGTCTTTATGATAAAATGGAACAAGAGCGTAATGCATCTATTGCGGCTGACAGAAAGAGTCAGGTAGGCACAGGCGACAGAAGCGAAAGAATAAGAACATATAACTTCCCGCAGGGAAGAATGACCGACCACAGAATTGGTCTTACACTTTATAAACTTGAGCAGATTATGAACGGTGACCTTGACGAAACAATCGATGCACTTATCACAACTGACCAGAGTGAAAAATTAAAAGCACAAGCGGAGTAATAAAAATGCAAACCTTGATACTTACAGAAAGTAAAGAGGATTTAAAACTTGCCGCCGATATTTTAAAAAACGGCGGCAATGTTATATTTCCTACTGAAACAGTTTACGGACTTGGTGCAGATGCTAAAAATCCGAATGCTGTAAAACAAATATTTATCGCAAAGGGAAGACCATCGGACAACCCTTTGATTGTTCATATTTCAAATACGGATATGCTTCAAGGTTTGGTTTCCGAAATCCCCGAAAAAGCCGAAAATCTTATGCAAAGATTTTGGCCCGGCCCACTTACCATAATTATGAAAAAATGTAAAAATGTTCCATATGAAACAACGGGTGGGCTTGAAACGGTCGCAGTAAGGCTTCCTGAATCCAAAACCGCAAGAGAGCTTATTGAGATTGCGGGCATTCCCATTGCGGCGCCGAGCGCCAACTTGTCCGGAAGTCCAAGTCCTACAACTGCAAAGCATTGTATAGAAGATATGACGGGCAGAGTTGATGCAATTATAAAAGGGGAAAATTGCAGCGTGGGGGTAGAGTCAACAGTTCTTGATATGAGTGGTAAAACACCTATTTTATTAAGACCTGGCGGTGTTACTCTTGAACAGCTTAATGAGGTGCTTGGCAATGTTTTGGTTGCAACCTCAATCAAAGAGGGAGAAGCACCTAAATCCCCGGGTCTTAAGTATAAGCATTATTCGCCAAAGGCAGAGGTTTTAGTGGTTTCGGGTGATATTTTTCAGATTGAAAAATACATAAAATCCCTTAACAAAAAGACAGGAGTACTTACCTTTGATGAATTCCCCGAATTTGAGGGGGTTGAAAGTATTTCTCTTGGAAGCAATAAATCTCCAGAGGATGCGGCAAGCAGATTATTTTCGGCGCTTCGTGATATGGATGAAAAAGGGGTTGAAATAATAATCGCCCCCGAAATTTCCGAAAACGGAATGTGGAGAGCCGTACGCAACAGACTCTATCGTGCTGCGGGGAATAAAATTATAAAGCTTAATAAAAAGATTTTGTTTATCTGCACGGGCAATACCTGCAGAAGTCCTATGGCTGAAGCTATATTTAATAAAGTATCCAAAGAATTTACAGCAGAGTCAGCGGGTATTTTTGCAGGAGGATTAGTATCCGAAAACGCAGTTGAGGTTATGAGAGAAATCGGTATTGATATAAGCAACAGATACGCACGACAGTTAACTGCCGATATGATAGAAGATGCCGATTTAATTCTTACTATGTCGACTTCGCACAAGGATGCTCTAAGTAAATTTACCAACAAGGTACAGACTCTCGGTGAATTTATCGGCACAAACGAAGAGGTCGCAGACCCGTTTGGATGTGATATTACTGAGTATCGTGCTTGTCGGACAACCTTGGAAAAAATGATAAAAAAAGTCATAGATAGGCTTGCGGAGGGTGAAAATGATTAGATTTGAAATGCTTTCTGCTGAGAATATCAATAAGGTATGGGAGCTTGAAAAAATCTGTTTTAAAGATGACCCTTGGGAGTTAAATGCGTTTTTATCCGAGCTTAACAATAAAATTTCAGTTTACTTTGTTGCAATAGACGAGGAAACGGATTTGGTGGTAGGCTATGCGGGTGTCTGGATGATGTATGACTGCGCAAATATTACAAATATTGCGGTTCACCCTCATTACAGGAAATCGGGACTTGGCAGTAAAATGCTTGAACTTCTTATTGATATAAGTGAAGAACATAAAATGGACAATATAACATTAGAGGTCAGGACTTCTAATGTACCCGCAATTTCGCTTTATAAAAAGTACGGATTTTTAGAAGAAGGACTCAGAAAGCGTTATTATCAGGGGAAAGAAGACGCATTGATTATGACTAGGCGAATAGGTGATTGATATGAAAATTCTTGCAATAGAAAGCTCGTGTGATGAAACTGCGGCGGCGGTGATTGAGGATAGAACTACGGTTTTATCAAATGTTATAAATACACAGATAGAGCTTCATAAAATTTATGGCGGTGTTGTTCCTGAAATTGCATCAAGAAAGCATATAGAGAATATTACCGCAGTTGTGGACAAGGCTATAAAAGACAGTAAAACCCCCAAAGAAGATATAGATGCAATTGCTGTAACCTACGGTCCCGGACTTGTAGGTGCCCTTTTGGTAGGTGTGTCTTACGCAAAAGGACTTGCGCTTTCCCTTGATAAACCGCTTATTGCTGTTCATCATATAAAGGGACATATATGTGCAAACTATATTGAACATCCGGATTTAAAACCGCCATTTATCTGTCTTGTGGCATCTGGCGGTCATAGTCATATCGTTTTTGTAAAAGACTATTCAAGCTACGAAGTTTTGGCGCGCACCCGTGATGATGCGGCGGGTGAAGCCTTTGACAAGGTGTCAAGAGTGTTGGGGTTTGGTTATCCGGGCGGTCCTGCAATTCAGCAGGCGGCGAAATCGGGAAATCCCGATGCTATTAAATTCCCAAGAGTTAATATGGGAGAAAGTGGCTTTGATTTCAGCTTCAGCGGTGTTAAAACTGCGGTTTTAAATTATATAAACATTGCAGAGCAAAAGGGTGAAGCAATCAATAAATTTGATGTTGCTGCATCTTTTCAGGAGGCGGTAATAGATGTTTTGTCATCGCATCTTATAGAATGTGCAAAACAATGCGGTGTAGATAAAATCGCTTTAGCCGGCGGGGTTGCCGCAAATGAACCCTTAAGAGAAAGGGTTGCGTTAAAGGCAGAGAAAGAGGGAATGAAATTTTATTTCCCGAGCCTTAAATATTGTACGGACAATGCGGCTATGATAGGCTGTGCGGCGTTTGCTGAATATGAGGCGGGTAACTTTGCTGACATGAGTTTAAATGCAGTACCTAATTTAACCATATAGGTATATTACTTAAAAATATGTAAAAAATCATTTAAAAGGAGCAAGATATGGAAAATAAAAAAGATTTTAAACCTTATGTTTCTGCTGATAGAAATGAATCTGAAATAACAATTACATCAGTAATTGTAGGTGTACTTTTGGCGATTGTATTCGGTGCGGCAAACGCATACCTTGGACTTAGAGTTGGTATGACCGTATCTGCATCAATTCCCGCAGCGGTTATAGCTATGGGGGTAATCCGTGTGCTTTTAAAGAAAAATTCAATTCTTGAAAGCAATATGGTACAGACAATCGGCTCTGCCGGCGAGTCATTAGCGGCGGGTGCAATTTTTACACTTCCTGGATTGTTTTTGTGGGCAGCAGAGGGAATAATGGAAAAACCAAGCTTTTTGGAAATAACTGCAATCGCTTTACTTGGCGGATTGCTTGGTGTATTTTTTATGATACCTTTAAGAAATGCACTCATTGTAAAAGAACACGAAAATCTTCCGTATCCCGAGGGAACTGCTTGCGCAGAGGTTCTTCGTGCGGGTGAGGACGGAGGTGCAAATGCTTCTTCTGTATTTGCCGGAATGGGCGTTGCGGCGATATTTAAGTTTATTATTGATGGCTTAAAGCTTGTTCCCGGAGAAATCGCATTGAGAGTAAAAGGTTTTGCAGGTGAGATTGGAACGCAGATTTACCCTGCGGTTATGAGTGTTGGTTATATTTGCGGACCTAAAATTGCTTCGTATATGTTTTCGGGCGGTGTTTTAAGCTGGCTTGTAATTATTCCGCTTATTGTTATGTTCGGTGAGAATATTGTCTTATATCCCGGAACTGACACAATAGGCAATATATATGCAAATGGCGGTGCATCTGCTATATGGGGAACATATATAAGATATATTGGCGCAGGTGCTCTTGCGGCAGGTGGAATAATCAGCTTAATTAAGGTGTTGCCCTTGATTTTCAATACATTTAAAGAGGCTGTTAAGGGTATAAATATCTCGGGTAGTGATAATAAACTAAGAACAAATCAGGATATAGATATAAAGCTTGTGGTATGGTGTATTGCGATTATTACATTGCTTGTGTGGTTGTTGCCCCCTATCCCGGTATCATTTATGGGTGCAATGGTTGTTGTGGTCTTTGGCTTCTTTTTCGCAACCGTTTCTTCCAGAATGGTAGGATTGGTAGGCGGAAGTAACAACCCCGTATCAGGTATGGCAATTGCAACGCTCATAGTTGCGACATTATTGCTTAAGATTACAGGAAGCGTGCCGACGGACAGTATGAAAGGTGCAATTGCAGTAGGCTCGATTATATGTATAGTTGCCGCAATATCAGGCGATACATCTCAGGATTTAAAAACCGGATTTTTACTGGGTGCAACCCCAAAAAGACAACAGATAGGCGAGCTTATAGGTGTTGTTGCATCAGCAGTTGCTATTGGATTTACACTTTATCTTTTGGATAGCGCATGGGGATTTGGCTCAGAAGAGCTTGCGGCGCCTCAGGCAACTCTTATGAAGATGATTGTAGAGGGCGTAATGAACGCAAATCTCCCTTGGGGACTTGTTATAATAGGTATATTTATTGCAATCACAGTTGAGATTTTAGGCATACCCGTACTTCCGTTTGCAATCGGTATTTATCTGCCGGTTCACTTAAATGCGTGCATTATGGTTGGCGGTCTTATAAGACTTGCAGTTGAAAAATCAAAGAAAACAAGTCAGGAAAAGGTAAACGGCGGAATATTATTCTGCTCTGGAATGATAGCGGGCGAAGGCTTAGTTGGTATTTTGCTTGCAGTGCTCGCAGTGTTCTCACTTGATTCAATAGTTGATATTTCGGGAGTTTTGAATATGCCCGATTGGCTTTCAACTCCGCTTGCACTTATTGTGTTTGCTATGATAATATTCTCGGTATTTAAAGCCTCAATATTTAAGAAAAAAATATAACAAATGCCCCCGAAGATTTCTTCGGGGGCTTAATCTTATTTAAATTTGTATTCTGTTACGGTGTCGTATTTATCTCCCTTTTTAAGAACAGGTGATGGGAAGTGAGAAAGATTTATCGCATTTGGAAAGCTTTGAGTTTCAAGACAGATTGCCTGATGTATATCATAAACTGCGCCCTCCTTGCAGACTCTGCCTTGTTCGATGGAGTTTCCGCAGTAAACCTGAACGCCATCAAGGTCTGTATATGTTTCCATAACTATGCCTGATTTGTCGCCTGTAAGCTCTGCAACCTTTCTAAAACCTTTGCCCCTTAAGCAGAAGTTGTGGTCAAAA
The DNA here is from genome assembly GCA_045661045.1 of Clostridia bacterium. Classification (GTDB taxonomy): domain Bacteria; phylum Bacillota; class Clostridia; order Monoglobales; family Monoglobaceae; genus UMGS1820. The sequence continues at coordinate 18,960 of JAZREZ010000051.1, read as the reverse complement.
CCGCCAAACATCTTAACCTGCTCGTCACTTGATGCATAAACTTCTGAAAGCTTAACGGGTTTTCTTAAATCAAAAATTGTATTGTCAACCGCTAAAATTTCGCCGTATGGCATACATTCAGCACTATTTGGTGTATAAAAATCGGAGTTGAGCATAAGCGTGTGATTGTCGGTTGTTCCGCTGTTGTGGCCGTTTAAATTAAAATAAGAATGGTTTGTAAGATTTATAATAGTATCACTGTCACAAATTGCTTCATAGTGGATGCGGAGCGAATTTTCTTTAGTGATGGTATATGTAATCTTTATCTCTGCATTTCCGGGAAAACCCTCATCGCCGTCAGGACTATTCAAGGTAAGGATAAGAGCGGGTTCATCAGCATCATTTAATTCGAAATTCCATATTCTTGAGTCAAAGCCAACCTTTCCGCCGTGAAGATTGTTTCCGTTATCGTTTTTATAGAGTGAATATTTTTGATTGTTTAAGATAAACTCTGCATTTTTAATTCTGTTTGAATTTCTGCCGATTGCTGCACCGAAATAACCTTCGTTGTTTAAGTATTCTTCTAAACTATCTCTTCCAAGAACAGTGTCAACGCCGTTGTATATGAGATTTACAACAATACCGCCGTAGTTGGTGATTTTCGCGCAAAGACCCTGTTCGTTATCAAGTGTGAAAAGGTATGCATCCTCGTTGTTTAATTTCCCGAAAAATTCTTTGTTTATCATAATGTTCTCCTTTTAAAATATGTTCTTTGTTAGTGTGAAATAAATAATAACCAATATACCGAGTATAATTCTGTATATTCCAAAGACCTTGAAATCGTGGCGCCTTACATAGCTTACCAAAAATTTTACCGATAAAATTGAAACTATATAAGCAATAACCATACCGGATATCAATAAGCTCCACTCAAAAGCGGTCATCGCATAGGTGTTGGTCACAATTTTTAAAAAGCTTACACCAACCATAATTGGAATTGCCAGAAAGAATGAAAATTCTGCGGCTAAGCTTCTTGATGTACCGATTAAGATTGCACCTAAAATTGTAGCGCCCGAACGAGATGTACCCGGAATAATCGAAAGCACCTGAAAAAGTCCTATCATAAGAGCGGTTCTATAAGTCATTTGATTCATTTCGGTGATTTTTGGTGGCTTGTTTTTTCGTTCAGCTATTAAGAAGAAAATTCCGTAAATGATAAGCATTGTACTTACCATAAGCGGTGTTGAAATGCTATCCATATAATCGTTGAGCAATAGCCCGAAAATCGCCGAAGGCAAACACGCAACTATTACCTTAAACCACATATCCCATGTTTCTTTTTTTTCTTTGTCCGTCTTTGATGGTGAAAACGGATTTAATTTTTTGAAATACAAAGTTGCTATTGCTAAAATTGCACCAAGCTGAATGACATACAAATATAGTTGTGAATTTAAAAATCCCTCATTGGTATTCATAAATTCGTTTACAAGTATCATATGCCCGGTTGAACTTATGGGCAACCATTCTGTAATGCCTTCGACTATACCTAAAATTATTGACTTTAATATATCCAAAACAAAAACTCCTTTATAATTACTTTATATCATCAATATTATACGGCGTTGTCTGATATACATAATAGTTGAGCCAATTTGAGTATAAAAGATTTGCATGCGCCCTCCAGCTCATAAGCGGAGTGTTTTCAGGATTATTGTCAGGGAAATAATTTTCAGGCATATCTATCGAAAGACCCTTATCTATGTCCCTGAAATATTCGGTAGCCAAAGTGTCGGCATCGTATTCAGAATGTCCGGTAATGAAAAATTGCCGTTCACTTTTTGCGGTAACTATATAAACACCGGCCTTATCAGATTTTGCAAGAATGTCAAGCTCGGGAACCTTTAATATTTCCTCTTCTAAAATCTCGGTATGTCTTGAATGCGGAACCAAAAAAGTATCATCAAATCCACGAAGAAGCATTTTGTGTTTTTGCATGGGATTAACATAATGCTCAAAAACGCCGAACATTTTTTTGTCAAGCGGCTTTTTGGTAATACCGTAGTGGTAATAAAGTGCCGCTTGAGCACCCCAGCAAATATGAAAGGTAGATGTTACATTTGTTTTTGACCATTCCATAATTTCGCAAAGCTCATCCCAATAGTCAACATCTTCAAACTTCAGGTTCTCAACAGGGGCACCTGTTATAATAAGTCCGTCAAACTTTTGATTTTTAAAATCATCAAAGGTGCCGTAAAAAGTTTCAAGATGGCTGATTGATGTGTTTTTTGAGGTATGACTTTTGGTATGCATAAAGAAAGCATCAACCTGAAGCGGAGAGTTACCGAGCATACGAAGAAGCTGGGTTTCTGTCACTATTTTAGTAGGCATCAAATTAAGAATTAAAATTTTAAGTGGGCGTATATCCTGAGTAAGAGCCCTTTTTTCTGTCATTACAAAAATATTTTCCTGCCCTAAGGTTTCTATTGCGGGTAGATTGTCCTGTACTCTGATTGGCATAAATATCACAACCTGTCATTTAATTATCAAAAATATAATATCACATTTTAAATAATTAGTAAAGCAAATTTTGCGCATACTAAATAAAAAAATGATGCGGAGTGATTTAAATGAGTGAAAAAAAAGATAAGCTTGACGATATTTCGGGAGTTGAAATAAGCAGTAAGGCGGGTAAAATTTACAGTCTTACCATAATCGGCGAGATTGAGGGACACATAAATTCACCCTCAAACGCTAAAACAACCAAGTATGAGCATATAATTCCCCAACTTATTAAAATAGAAGAAGATGCGGAAATTGACGGACTTTTGATTATATTAAATACATTAGGTGGCGATGTAGAAGCAGGTCTTGCAATAGCAGAACTTATCGCAAGTATGAAAAAGCCGACCGTTTCTATAGTGTTGGGCGGTGGTCACAGTATAGGTGTTCCGCTTGCGGTGTCGAGTAAATTTTCGTATATTGTGCCATCTGCCACAATGACAATTCATCCGATAAGAACAAGCGGAACACTTATAAATGCTCCGCAAACATTTGAACAGATGAATAAGCTTCAGGAAAGGCTTATGGATTTTGTGGTAAGGAATTCTGAAATAGATAAAGAAACCCTGAAAAATATGATGATGGACAGCGCCAATATTTCCAATGATATAGGTACAGTGCTCTTTGGTGAAGAGGCGGTAAAGTGCGGTCTTATTGATAGTGTAGGCGGAATTTCCGATGCAATAGAGTGCATAAAGAGGCAGGTTCAAAACAAAAAATAAAAATTTTAAAATTATGCTTGACATATTTACTAAATTTCAGTATAATTGATAGGTAGAATTTTTTCACCTTGACATCTTAGTGTTTGACCATACTTGGAGGGAGGGTAGTACCATGGCTGAAATTAGAGTAAAAGACAATGAATCATTAGATAGTGCGCTCAGAAGATTTAAGCGCTCATGCGCCAAGGCAGGTGTTTTATCAGAGGTAAGAAAGAGAGAACACTACGAAAAGCCCAGCGTAAAGCGTAAGAAGAAGTCTGAGGCTGCAAGAAAGCGCAAGTTTTAATTGAGCATAATCGGCAGGGTATTTCCCTGCCGTTTTTTCTTATGGAGGTATAATTATGTACGCAAAATTTGGTCCTGCGGGAAGCTGTGAAGCGTTTTATGAGGCAGGAAATAAATCGGCACTTGATATGCCGGGATGGCTTAAAGAAAATGGCCTTTCTGCATTTGAATATCAATGTGGCAGAGGGGTTAAAATATCTGAGGATTCTGCTAAAATTCTTGGAAATAAAGCAAAAGAAAATGGAATAACACTTTCAATTCACGCTCCTTATTATATAAGCTTATCTTCGGTTGAGGAAGAAAAGAGGATTAAAAGCGTTGATTATATTATGCAATCTCTTAAGGCGGCGCGGGCAATGGGTGCTGACCGCATAGTTGTTCACTCCGGCTCGTGTGCAAGCATTACAAGAAAAGAAGCTATGGACCTCGCCACAGATACTATAAAAATGGCAATCAAGACAGCGGATGAGGCTGGCTTTGGCGATATTAACATTTGCCCAGAAACTATGGGCAAAGTAAAGCAACTTGGTACAGTTGATGAGGTCATAAAGCTTTGTTTGATTGACGAAAGACTTATTCCGGCAATAGATTTTGGACATGTAAATTCAATGACTCTCGGCGGTCTTAAAGCTAAAGAAGATTTTGAAGAAATTTTCAATAAAATCGAAAATAAGCTGGGAAAGGAAAGAGGCAAAAATTTTCATGTTCATTACAGCCGCATAGAATATACAAATGCGGGCGAAAAGAAACATCACACATTCGCAGAAACAGAATATGAGCCGGAATTTTCGCCTATTGCAGAGATTATGGCAGAAAGGGGCGCAACCCCCAGAATAATATGTGAATCTGCAGGAACGCAGACGATGGATTCTGTAGCTATGCAGAAAATTTATAGAGGTTTTATCGGGTGATAATGTGTATAAAAAGCTTTATGATATTTTAAATGAAACAGATGCGATAATGATAACCTCGCCCCACAACTTAAGATATTTTAGTAATTTTTCAGGTGGCGAGGGCGTAGCCTTAATTGGAAAGAATTTTCGTTTTTTATTTGTTGACTCACGCTACACAATAGCGGCAAATCAGGAGGCAAAGGATTTTTCGGTAATTGAATTTGAAAACGGCAGATTGATTTCTGAAATTAATTCAAAACTTAATGAATATTCTGTAAGAACAGTCAGTTTTGAAGATTTTGAAATGACAGTTGCATCCTATAACTTATATAAAGTAAAACTTGATGCCACTCTTGTACCGCTTGAAAGCAGGCTTGAGCTTTTGCGTATGGTAAAGACAGAGCAAGAGCTTTCATATTTAAGAAAGGCTGAAAGTATAGGCGATGAGGTATTTTTAAAAATATTGCCATATTTAAAAGCGGGAGTATATGAAACTGACATTGCATCCGAAATAGAATATCAGATGCGAAAGCTTGGCGCAGAGGGGACATCGTTTGAAACTATTGTCGTTTCGGGCAAAAAAACAAGTATGCCACATGGAAGACCTGATAATACAAGGCTGAAACCCAATGATTTTGTCACTATGGATTTTGGCTGCAGATACAATGGCTATTGCTCCGATATGACAAGAACTGTTGCGATTGAAAAGGCAGACGAAGAGCAGAAAAAAATTTACGATATAGTGCTGACCGCTCAAAAAACAGGGCTTGATGCAATCAAAGCGGGGGTACTTTCCAAAGATGCAGACTATGCGGCACGCAAGGTGATTGAGGGTGCGGGCTACGGCAAATATTTCGGGCATTCGCTCGGGCACGGAGTAGGACTTTTAATTCACGAAAAGCCAAATCTTTCGCCAAAGTCTGATATTGTTCTTAAAGAAAATATGGTTGTCACCTGCGAGCCCGGTATATATATCGAGAACTTTTTTGGAGTCAGAATTGAAGATATGGTTGTTGTAAAAAATAACGGAATTGAAAATCTTACAAATTCTTCAAAAGAGTTGATAATCTGCGGATAAAATTTTTGAAAAAAGACAAGTTTTTTGTTGAAATATAAAAATCGGTATGTTATAATATAATATGATTTATTATGAAAGAGGGTATAAAAATTGAATATCACAGTTACAAAGACTACAAATCCCAAAGAAAAGCCACAAATGGAAAATTTGCCATTTGGTAAATTCTTCTCAGACCATATGTTTGTTATGGATTATGAAGAGGGCAAGGGTTGGTATGATCCGCGCATAGTTCCGTACGGACCAATTACACTTGACCCATCTGCAATGGTATTCCATTACGCACAGGAAATTTTCGAGGGACTTAAAGCATACAAGACAAAGGATGGCGAGGTAAGACTTTTCCGTCCCCGTAAAAACTTTGAGAGAATGAATTTATCAGCTGAGCGTCTTGCAATTCCTGAACTTGATGTTGATTTTTGTGTTGAAGCACTTAAACAGCTTGTTGAGCTTGACAGCGAATGGATTCCGGAGCAGGCAGGCGCATCATTATACATTCGTCCGTTCATTATTGCAACAGATGAATTTTTAGGAGTTCGTCCATCAAGTACATATAAGTTCTTCATTATTTGTTCGCCAAGCGGACTTTATTATCCAGAGGGTTTAAATCCCGTTAAGATTTATGTAGAAGATACTTATGTAAGAACGGTTAGAGGTGCAACCGGCTTTACAAAGACTGGCGGTAACTATGCAAGCAGTATCAAGGCTCAGGTTTTGGCACACGAGAGAGGTTATTCTCAGGTTCTCTGGCTTGACGGCGTTGAGCGTAAGTATATAGAAGAGGTTGGCGCTATGAACATCTTCTTCAAGATTAACGGAGAAGTTGTTACACCGATGCTTAACGGCAGTATCTTAGGCGGTATCACAAGAATGTCTGCAATCGAACTTTTAAAGAAATGGGGAGTTCCAGTAAGTGAGCGTAAGATTTCTATTGATGAAGTTTACGAGGCTTACAAAGAGGGCAAGCTTGAAGAATGCTTCGGTACCGGAACAGCTGCAATAATCTCACCTGTTGGTGAGCTTCGCTGGGGCGATAAGGTTATGGAGGTAAACAATAACCAAATCGGTGAAATTACACAGCGTATATTTGATACAATCACAGGAATTCAGACAGGCACTATGAAAGACGAGCTTGATTGGGTTGTTACCGTTGACTAATTAAAAGCTTTTTAGGCGCACAATCCGTACAGATTGTGCGCCTTGCGTATAATTATATAGAAAAGGCGTGAAATATTTGAAACGAGCATCAGGAATTTTAATGCACATTACATCGCTTCCATCGCCTTATGGTATCGGTACGATGGGCAAAAGTGCATATGAATTTGTGGATTTTTTAGAAAGAGCAGGACAGACATATTGGCAGATTTTGCCTCTTTCACCGACGGGGTATGGAGATTCGCCGTATCAGTCATATTCGACCTTTGCGGGAAATCCGTATCTTATTGACCTTGACTATCTTGCAGAAAGCGGCAATTTAAATAAAGACGAATATCAATATTCGGATTGGGTTTCAAACCCAAGCTTTGTTGATTACGGAAAGATTTATAACAATAAATTCAGAGTCCTTAAATCTGCGTATTTAGCGGACAGAGAAAATATAAAAACTGAACTTAATGAGTTCAGAAGCCGTGAGGCTTATTGGATTGAAAATTACGCTATGTATATGGCGCTTAAATATGAAAATAATATGCTTCCCTGTTTTGAGTGGAGTGAAGATTTGAAGTTCAGAAATCCCGATGCAATAGCGGCGGCATTTAACAGACTTTATGACGAGATTGAATATTGGGTATATATTCAGTATCGCTTTTTTGAGCAATGGAATAAGTTAAAAAATTACGCAAATTCCAAAGGAATTAAAATTATTGGCGATATACCGATTTATGTTGCAGAGGACAGTGCAGATACTTGGGGACATAATGAGATTTTGCAGCTTGATAAAAACCGCAGACCGATATGTGTTGCAGGATGTCCGCCTGATTATTTTTCGCCCAAAGGTCAGCTTTGGGGTAATCCTGTTTATAATTGGGAGTATTTAAAATCAACTGCGTTTGAATGGTGGATGCTTAGAATTAAATCTGCTCTTAAAATGTATGATATAGTCAGGATTGACCATTTTAGAGCATTTTCAGGATATTACACAATTCCTTTTGGTGATGAAGATGCAACGGGTGGTAAATGGGAAAAGGGACCCGGAGAATACTTTTTCGATGTGGTAAAGGCAATCATTGGCGAAAATCCGCCGATTATTGCAGAGGATTTAGGCCTTATTGATGACGAGGTAAGAAATCTGCTTAAATATACTAAATTCCCCGGGATGAAGGTTTTGCAATTTGCATTTAGCCCCGACGGCAGCAGCGAATATATGCCGTATAAGATTGAGAAAAACTGCGTTGCGTATCTTGGGACTCACGACAATGACACGATTATGGGTTGGTTGGCAAATGAAAACCCAGATAATGTGGCGTTTGCCAAGGAATATTTTGGCATATCAAATGATAATATAGGCTTTATAAAAGGTCTTATGGCAACTGCTTCTGATACTGCAATTATTACAATGCAGGATATTTTAGGATTAGGCAGCGAGGGCAGAATGAATACGCCGGGGCAAGAGGGTTCAAATTGGCAATGGCGGCTTGAAAGCAACGGAGTATTTTATGACGGAACCGCCGAAAGAATTAAGCGGATAACAAAAATTTACGGAAGATAAAAGGAGGTGTAGCCGTGATTAAGATTTGCGGAGTAGTAGAAACAATCATATATGAAAATATTGAAAACGGCTACACCGTCTGTGATGTGGCAAGTGCAGGTCAGCTTATAACAATGACCGGATATATGCCGAATTTGACCGAGGGTGAGAGTATCGAGGCACATGGCGACTGGGTTACTCATTTAGAGTATGGCGATCAGTTCAAGGTTGAATATTACGAGCGGACTTTGCCCTCATCTGAAACCGAAATAGAAAAATATTTAGCGTCGGGTATGTTGCCGCACATCGGTAAGGCAACCGCTAAAAAAATAGTGCAAAGATTTGGAGCTGATGCTCTTGATATAATCGAGCACGATTACGAAAAGTTAATTGAAATTTCGGGAATTACCCCCAAAAAAGCAGACGAGATTTATAAGAAATACACCGAGCTTATGGGAATGAGAGAGGTTATAATCTTTTTTCAGAAGTTTTCGATATCTACTTCGTGTGCGGTAAGGGCGTATCAGGTATTTGGCACAAACACAGTTGAAACGATAAAAAATAACCCATATATTATGGCGGAAAAAATAGATGGTGTTGCATTTAATACTGCAGATGAAATGGCGATTTCTCTCGGGTTTAATAAAAATTCTTTTGAGAGAATTTCCTGCGGAATAAAGTTTCTGCTAAAGCAGATGTCATATCTTAACGGACATACCTATATACCGCGCTCGGCACTTGCCTCGCAATGCGCAACTGTTCTGGAAATCGAAAGCGGTTCTGCCGAAAATGTTATCGCTGACTTGATTGCAAGCGGAGAGCTTGTTCAGGTCAATATGGGTGAATATGACGCAATATATTTAGATGTTTTATACGAGGCAGAAAAAAGAGTAGCAGAAAAGCTTCTTGATATGTCACAACTTGTATTTGATGTTGATAACGACAAAATCACAGAAATGATAGAGGCTGTCGAACAAAAAAATGGCATTTTGCTTGCAGAGGCACAGCTTGATGCGGTAAAGAGTGTTTTTGAAAATTCTGCTATGGTAATTACAGGAGGTCCGGGTACCGGCAAAACCACAATTATAAGAACCATAATAGAAGTAATGGAAAAGTCGGGTAAAAGAGTAATGCTTACCGCTCCTACCGGAAGAGCGGCAAAACGAATGTCAGAGGTCTGCTCTATGGATGCAAAAACCATACACAGACTTTTGGAAATTACACCGGGCGAGAATGAGGTAGGCAATAAATTTGCACGCAATGAGAACAATAAACTTGATTGTGATGTGCTTATCGTAGATGAAATGTCGATGGTTGATATTTTGTTGATGGATAGTCTTTTAAAGGCACTCTCTCGTGGTTCAAGAATAGTTATGGTGGGTGACAGCGACCAGCTTCCGTCGGTGGGTGCGGGAAATGTGCTTAAGGATATAATCGAAAGTGACAGTTTAACCTGCATAAAGCTTACCGAGATTTTCAGGCAAGCAAGAGAGAGTATGATAGTCGTAAATGCTCACAGAATAAATCACGGCGAAATGCCTCTTTTAAACGATGCGGATAACGATTTCTTTTTGGTACTGCGTGATGATCCACTGGCGATACCTGAAACTATTGCGGACTTGTGCGCAAGGAGGTTGCCCAGGAAATACGGCTTTAGTGGGATTTCACAAATTCAGGTTTTAACCCCTACAAGAAAATCTATAATCGGTGTTACAAATTTAAATGCCATTCTTCAGGATAAGCTTAATCCCTCAAGCCCTGAAAGAACAGAATATGTTACCAATCGCTGTGTTTTCAGAGTTGGCGATAAGGTTATGCAGATAAAAAACAACTATCAGTTAGAATGGGAAAGGCTTGACGGAGCAGAAAGAGGAATGGGCGTTTTTAACGGAGATGTAGGCTTTATATCAAGTATAAACAAGACTAAACAAAAGATGACGGTTATCTTTGATGATAAAGAGGTTATTTATGACTTTATGATACTTGACGAGCTTGAGCTTGCTTATGCCGCAACTGTTCATAAAAGTCAGGGCAGCGAGTTTGATGCAATCATAATGCCTATGTGTGAAACACACAGATTACTTATGACGAGAAATCTTTTGTATACTGCCATAACAAGAGCGAAAAAATTGGTTGTACTTGTAGGAGATGAGGAAACAATCAAGGCTTATGTGGACAATGATAATATACAAAGGCGTTTTTCGGGACTAAAAGATAAAATGCGTATTTTTTAAGGAGAAAAAATAATGGAATATTTTGCATTACCACTTCAGAATTTAATAGAGGAGTTTGAAAAATTGCCAGGCATCGGCAGTAAGACGGCACAGAGGCTTGCGTTTCATATACTTAATCAACCGATTGAAAAGGCAAAAAAATTTGCCGATGCAATAGTATGTGCAAAAGAAAAACTTTGCTACTGCAAGGAATGTCAGAACTTATCCGACAAAGAGGTATGTGCAATCTGTGACAATCCCGCAAGAGATCATAGCTTGATATGTGTAGTGGAAAGCCCGAGAGATGTTATACAGATAGAGAGGACCAACGAGTTTAAAGGTGTGTATCATGTTCTTCACGGTGCGATTTCGCCAATGGATAATGTAGGTCCCGAAGATATTCGCATCAAAGAGCTTGTGGCAAGAGTGAGCGGAGGTGGAGTAAGCGAGGTTATTATGGCTACGAACCCGAATTTAGAGGGCGAAACTACCGCTATGTATATTTCAAAGCTTGTTAAACCCTTTGGGGTAAATGTGACACGAATTGCGCATGGTGTGCCAGTTGGCGGCGAGCTTGAGTTTGCAGACGAGGTTACGCTTTCAAAGGCGCTTAAATGGAGAGTAGAACTTTAATGAATAAAAATGATATTTTTGAAATTGAAATAACGGGTATGACAGAAGACGGCAGTGGTGTCGGCAGAGCTGAGGGATTGGCGGTCTTTGTTCCGTATACCATAATTGGCGAAAAGGTTCGGGTGCTTATTACCAAGGTTTTGAAAACTTATGCGTTCGCAAAGCTTTTGGAGGTTATCGAGCCGTCCGAAAACCGACTCAAATCTGAATGTCCATACTTTTATAAATGCGGTGGCTGTCAGCTCTGGCATATGGATTATGAAGAAGAACTTAACTACAAGCAAAAAAAGGTAGAAGATGCCATACGCAGAATCGCTAAAATGGACACAGAGGTGTCGAAAATTGTAGGCTGTGACCTAACCAAAAGATACAGAAATAAAGTTCAACTGCCCGTTAGTGAAAACGGGATTGGTTTTTATCGCCGTAACAGTCACGATGTGATTGATATGGAGGATTGTCTTTTGCAAACAGAAAACGCCAGAAGAATTGTTGATATTATCGGCAAGTGGATAAAAGATTGCAAAATTGAGGCATATAACGAGAGAGAAAACAAGGGCATACTTCGTCATATTTATTTAAGAGAGGGACAAGAGGGAGTTTTGCTTACTCTTGTAGTGGCGGATAAAAATGTTCCTTTCATAGATGAACTTACAGAACTTGTAAAAAACGAGGTTATCGGGATTGTTCTTAATATAAATTCAAAAGACACAAATGTAGTGCTTGGCAGGGAAAACATAACAGTTTTTGGAAAAGGTACACTAACTGATAAAATAGGCGATGTAGAGTTTGAAATTTCACCCAACTCATTTTATCAGGTTAACCCTCTGCAAACTTTTAAACTGTATGATATTGCACGGAGTATGGCTGATTTAAAAGGAAATGAAACTGTTTGGGATATGTACTGCGGAATTGGCACAATTGGTCAGTTTATGGCATGTAAGGCGGGTAAAATTGTAGGAGTTGAAATTGTACCCGATGCGGTAGAGGACGCCGCAGCGAACGCCCTGAAAAACGGCATTAAAAATGCAGAATATTACTGCGGTGCGGCAGAGGATTTGGCAGAAGGACTTTTGAAAAAAGGGTTAAAGCCCGATGTGATAGTTTTAGACCCTCCCCGCAAAGGTTGTGATGAAAAACTTCTTGATACGGTGATAAACGCAAATCCCGAAAGAATTGTGTATGTTTCATGCAAGCCGTCTACGCTTGCAAGGGATTTGAAATATATGGCCGATAAGGGCTACCAGGTCAAAAAAATTGTCCCCGTAGATATGTTCCCGCGAACTTCACATGTGGAGTGCTGTGTGCTACTATATCGCACATAGCACTCATCGATATAAATTTCTTGCGAGATTTTCGATATATCCTAACGGATTCGATATGTGCTAACGCACTCGATATGTTGCCTTACGGCAACGAGATTTATATCATATGCGGAACAATAAGAAGAAAGTTAATTGCATCGGTTACTACTGCGAAGAACAAACAATAAAATATAGGAGATGATATGTATGTATATGCCTATATGGATATTATATTGCTTCCCATTCTTTTTGCCTATAAACTATGGAATCAAATTTGCTGCTATTAATATCGTTTTATGGATTTGCAAAAAGGTAATAAATATCAATGATGTATATAGTATAACTGTGGTAATAAAAAGCTTGTGTTTTACTATTGCGTCAGAACTAATAGGAATATCAATGTTCTGTATCATTGAAATGAATACTGAAACTGATTTTTACCATGGAAATTATTTAGCATTTTGTTTAGTGGCATTTTTTTGTGTAACCATACTAAATTTCGTGCTAAACCATATATTTGTTTTTAGAAAAATAAATGTTTCAACAAAACAAAAATTCATACTTGCCACATCAATAGTTATAGCGACAGCACCATATTTGTTCTTATTGCCAAGTGAATTTGTTTATTGATACTGTTGCAGACACCACACAACACATTGTGAAAGTGTGGCATTGCTTACACACAAATAAAAAACTATTGTAATAATTTACTTCAGATGTTATACTTATGCAAGTAGGTGATATGTATGAAAGTTATTGCCCTGACCGGCGGGATTGGTGCTGGTAAAAGTAAGGTCCTTAAGGAATTTGAAAAGCTTGGCGCATTTGTCATTGATGCTGACAAAATCTCAAAAGAGATTATGAAAAAGGGTGGCTCTGCCTATAATCATACAGTGGCGGAATTTGGCAGTGTAATTCTTAATGAGGATAACGAGATTAATCGCAAGGCGCTTGCAGATATTGTTTTTAGTGACGAAAAAAAGCTTGCAAGGCTTAACGAAATCACGCATACGCTTATCTATAAAGAAATCACAGACAGATTGCGCCTTGCGGATGCAAAGCTTGCGTGTGTTGAGATACCGCTCCTTTTTAGCGCGGAATGTCAGCTTGACTTTTCTCTTTCGGTTGCGGTTGTTGCACCTAAAGAAATAAGAATTGAGCGTGTCATCCAGAGAGATAATTCTTCAAGAGAGCAAGTTTTAGACAGAATGTCAAAGCAACTTTCCGACGAAGAGCTGGAAAGACTTGCGGATTGTATAATTGTAAATGACGGCAACGAAGAAGAACTTAAAAATAAGGTTTTTGGTATATATAACCGTCTTTTTGAAAATAATTGAAAGCGGAGATAGGAATGAGTAAAAGACGAAAAAAAGGATGCAATTTCGGTTGTTTTGGCTTTATTGCCTTTCTGGTGTGCCTTGTATATTTTGTGTATTCTGTAGGTGCGCCGTATCTTGAAAAGCTTTCCTTTAAGATAATGCAAATCAGCTATCCAATTAAGTATCAGGAAATAGTAGAAGAGTATTCTGAAAAATACAATCTTGATAAATTTCTGGTATACTCTATAATAAGAACTGAGAGTAAATTTGATTGCTACGCAACTTCAAGTGTTGGCGCAAAGGGACTTATGCAGATTACGGCTGAAACGGGAAGTGATTGCGCAAAAAAGATTGGAATTGCAAATTACAACGAAAATTCGTTATTTGAACCTGAAACGAATATACGAATTGGTTGTTATTATCTAAGTTTTTTAATTAGGCATTACGGCGATAAGAAAACCGCTATTGCCGCATATAATGGTGGTATGGGTAATGTAAATTCCTGGCTTAAGGATGTTCGATACAGCGACGGAAACGGAAGCCTTAAAAACATACCATTTAATGAAACGAGAAATTATGTAAGCCGTGTCACCGACGCGGAAGAAAAATATAAAAGTATTTACACACAATAAAAGAGAGGATTTTAAGTATGAATAATAAGGAATTACAAGAAAAGCTTTGTTATGAGAACAAGAACGCTTTTTCCCAGACAGACGAAAAGCAGAGAAAAGAAATTTTTGACTTGTGTGAGGATTATCGCAAATTTATAACAAAGGCAAAAACAGAGCGTGAATTTTGCGAGGATGCCTGCAGAGAACTTTCTCGTGCGGGATTTAAACCGCTTGAGGAAATGAAAACTCTTAAAGCGGGAGATAAGGTTTATACAGTTAACAGAGGCAAGGGTGTTATAGCGGCAATTATTGGCAAAGAGAGCTTGAGAAATGGTGTAAACATAGTTGGTGCACACATCGACTCTCCTCGCCTTGACTTAAAGCCAAATCCGCTTTACGAAGATGGCGGAATGGCGTTTTTCAAGACTCACTATTACGGCGGAATAAAAAAATATCAGTGGACAGCAATGCCTCTTGCAATTCACGGCGTTGCAGCGCTTACTGACGGAACACAAATCAAAATCTGCGTGGGCGAAGAAGAAAACGACCCTGTTTTTTGTGTAACTGATTTACTTCCGCATCTTGCAGTTGCACAAATGAGCAAAAAGATGTCAGAAGCTATCCCGGGCGAGAGCCTTAACATCCTTTTGGGAAACATCTCTTGTGATGATGAACTTAAAGAGGGCGTAAAACTCAATATTTTAAAGATATTAAACGAAAAATATGATATCTGCGAAGAAGATTTACTTAGCAGTGAAATTGAAGTTGTGCCCGCATTCGGTGCAAGGGATATCGGCTTTGACCGCAGTATGATAGGTGGCTACGGTCAGGATGACAGAGTTTGTTCATATGCGGCCCTCAGAGCAATTCTGGACATCAAGAAGCCAGATAAAACAGCAGTATGTCTGCTTGTAGATAAAGAAGAGGTAGGCTCTATGGGTGCAACCGGTATGCAGTCAAGGCGTTTTGAAAATGTAATGGCAAAAATCTGTGAAATGACAACTGCAAATTACAGCGACATTGTTTTAAGAGATTGTCTTTCAAATTCTACTTGTTTATCGGCGGATGTTGGTGTTGCATTTGATCCCAACTATCCCGAAGTTACCGAAAAGAAAAATTCTGCAATATTTGGCGGCGGTATCTTGATGACTAAATATACAGGTTCAAGAGGAAAGGGCGGAGCAAGTGATGCAAGCGCAGAGCTTGTTGCTAAAATCCGTAAAATATTCAATGACAACGATGTAAAATGGCAGATTGGTGAGCTTGGAAAAGTCGATGAGGGCGGCGGCGGTACAATCGCTCAATATGTTGCAAATCTCGATATGGATGTTATTGATGTGGGCGTAGCACTCCTTTCAATGCATTCACCATTTGAGGTTGCAAGTAAATTTGATATATTTATGACTTATAAAGGATACAGAGAATTTTATAAAAACAACTAATTCCGTATAAATATAGCTTTCAATGGCAGAATATACAAAAACGACATTTTGAGGTGATTGTATGTTTAAAGGAAAGATTACAGTTGTAGGTGCAGGTAATGTAGGCGCGACCACCGCATATACCCTTATGATGAGCGGTCTTGTTTCCGAAATCGTTCTACTTGATATCAACAGAGATAAAGCAGAGGGCGATGCTCTTGATATGAACCATGGCGTCAGCTTTGTGTCGCCCGTTAAAATTCGTTCGGGCTGGTATTCTGATATAAAGGGCAGCGATATGGTAATTATTACTGCAGGTGCAAGCCAGAAGGAAGGCGAAAGGCGCACAGATTTGCTTCGCAGAAATGCCGAGATTTTCAGGGATATAATTGATAATATATTAAAGTATTGCGATAACGATACAATTTTAATGGTTGTAACAAATCCTGTGGATATTTTAACTTATATAACTTGCAAAATATCGGGATTTTCCAAAAATAATGTTATCGGCTCGGGAACGGTGCTTGACACATCCCGCCTTAAATATCTTATTGGTAAGCATACCGATGTTGATGCAAGAAATGTTCATACCTATATAATAGGTGAGCATGGCGATTCTGAGGTTGCGGCGTGGAGTACAACAACAGTTGCGGGAATGAGCCTTGACGAATACTGCAGAAGCTCAAAAACTTGTGAATCTTTAAATATCTGCAAAGAAGAATTTTATTTGAAAACCAAAAATGCCGCATACGAAATTATCGAGAAAAAAGGTTCGACTTATTATGCGATTGCGCTTGCGGTAAAAAGAATAGTTGAGAGTATTATCGGTGATGAAAATTCAATTTTGACAGTTTCAAGTCTTTTTGAGGGTGAATACGGAATTTCGGACATCTGCCTTTCTGTTCCAACCATTGTAGGTTCAGGCGGGGCAGAGAGAATAATTGAAATCGATTTTTCGGATGAAGAACTTAAAGGACTTAAAAACAGTGCGGATACATTAAAAGCACTTGCCAGAGAAATCGGGTTTTAAGAAAGGGAAAAGCTTATGAAAATCAGGCTATCGGGTATAATAAAGGAGTCTATCGTTGACGGGCCGGGAATAAGATATGTGGTCTTTACACAAGGCTGTCCGCATCATTGTGAGGGATGCCATAATCCCGATACCCATAGCTTTGATGGCGGATATGACGGCGAAGCCGAAGATATTTTAAAGGATTTTAAGAAAAATCCACTGCTTTCGGGAATAACATTTTCAGGTGGCGAACCATTCTGTCAACCTGAACCTCTTTTGGAATTGGCAAAAGAGGTACATAGTCTTAAGAAAAATGTCATTTCATACAGCGGTTATACCTTTGAAGAACTATTAAAGCTTTCTGAAAAAAATCAAGCAATAAGGGAACTTATGGAAAACATTGATTATCTGATTGATGGAAAATTCATTCTTGCAGAAAAGACACTTATGCTCAAATTCAGAGGCAGTAAAAATCAGCGGATAATTGATGTGAAAAAATCTTTAGAGTGCAAAGAAGCCCAAAGCGTTGATTTATAATAACTTGTCATAATAATAAAATTTCCTTCATAGAATTGTACAAATAATCAGAGTACAATCTATGGAGGAATTTTTATGGTAGAGTATAATCTGTATAAGGACATTGCCGAGAGAACTCAGGGTGATGTGTATATCGGCGTTGTCGGTCCTGTCAGAACGGGAAAATCAACCTTTATAAAAAAGTTTATGGAGCTTTTGGTTTTGCCCAATATTGAAAATGAGCACAAAAGAATGAGAGCGCTTGACGAACTGCCTCAAAGTGCGGGCGGAAGAACAATAATGACTACCGAGCCTAAATTTATACCAAATGAGGCGGTAAAAATATCGGTAGGTGACGGCGCTAATTTTAATGTCCGTATGATAGATTGCGTCGGATATTTAGTGAACGGTGCACTCGGTCATATAGAGGACGAGATACCAAGAATGGTGGTAAGTCCCTGGTCCGAAGAACCGATGCCTTTTGAAACAGCGGCAGAAATTGGAACACAAAAGGTGATATCGGAGCATTCGACAGTTGGAATTGTGGTCACGACCGATGGTAGTATTACAGAACTTTTACGCGAGGATTATGAGCCTGCAGAAAGCCGTGTTATAAGTGAACTTAAAAGTCTTAATAAGCCATTTGTGGTGATTTTAAATTCAGCAGACCCAAGCTCTGAAAGAGCCAAAAGATGTAAAGCAGAGCTTGAAGAAAAATATGGCGTAACTGTTATTCCTGCAAACTGTATGAACTTATGCAAAAAAGATATTGACGAAATAATCAAGAGTATTTTATATGAGTTCCCAATCAGCGAAATTTCTTTCTATATGCCCGAATGGATTATGAGCCTTGATGAAGAAAATAGCTTAAAAGCAAATATGAATTCAGCTGTTTTTGATACATTTGACGGAGTTTTGAAAATATCAGATGTTATGGGGCTTTCTGAAAGACTTAGTCAATACGATTTTATTGAAAGTGCTGCAATCAGCGAAATCTGTGCAGGTGAGGGTTCAATAGATATTCGTATTATGGTAGACGATAAGTTGTTCTATGATAGTATTGAGAAGAGAACAGGATTTTCGGTAAATAGCGAGGGAGAACTTTTAAATCTTTTAAGTGAACTTTCGGTAATAAAAAAGGAATATGATAAGATTGCACCTGCTCTTGAACAAGTATGGCATACGGGTTACGGTATAGTTCCTCCAAGTATAGATGAACTCAGTCTTGAAGAGCCCGAAATAGTAAAACAAGGCAGTCGTTTTGGAGTGCGTTTAAAAGCGGCAGCTCCGTCGCTGCATCTTATAAGAGCTGATATAGAGACAGAAGTCAGTCCAATAGTTGGCACCGAAAGACAGTCAGAAGAGCTTGTTCATTATCTTTTGAATGAATTTGAAAGTGACCCTAAGCAAATCTGGCAATCAAATATTTTCGGCAAATCTCTTCATGAACTTGTAAACGAGGGGCTTCACAATAAGCTTTATCGTATGCCCGAAGATGCAAGGCTCAAAATTCAGGAAACGCTGCAAAAAATTATCAATGAGGGTAGCGGAGGATTAATCTGTATAATCTTATAATAAAAAAAGCGGGATTAAATGAAGTGATATAATGATGGTAGACACAAAAAAGTGTCTGCCATCATTTTTTATGATATACTAACGAAAAGGAGTTGATATTTATGGGAAGACCAAAAGGTGGGACTAATAAAAATCATAACAAGGAAGAAAAATTAGCATT
>JAZREZ010000050.1:0-2677 GCA_045661045.1 Clostridia bacterium | reverse complement strand
AAAAACACAAAAAGGAGAAATGAAAAATGTCAAAAGAAAATCAAAACAAAACGTATGATGGACAAAATAGATGCAGGAGATGCGACAGACCGCTCAGCGACCCAAATGATGTTTACGGCTGGCGTTGTGCCGAGATTGTAGGACTTGGAGGAGGTGATAGATTAGATGTTCTTGACGATGGAAAATTGTTATTATATAATGATTATATTAATCTACACTCCCTGCATACAAAAAGTGAGCCAAGAGGAAACTTTACAACAAAAGGAAAGAATTATAAAAATAGTTTTGTAAAGAAAGAAGACCCAAACACAAACGAGATAAGCTACCATGTTATTACAGATGTCACGGCATTGGGTGAGAACTTTCAAGTTGAATATACTGTTAGCAACGGAGCGGTAAGTTTTGAGTTTGAGGATAATGATGATTATGGGTCAATCTTATGGCGTGGCGGAGGAAAGACTGTAGCAAAAGCCATTTATGATGCTGCAAAAAAACTATCGCCGGATAATTTTTTCGGCAGAACAGTAGATGGCGTCAATACAGAGTAGCAGCTACATTATGTGGCATACAAGGCTGGTATCTTAAAGGGAAATGCTTCGCCTGCGGATATTGGCGGTATGAAGGCGCCGGGAATGGATAGGAATGCGATTGTGTTTGAGGGAATTCAACTTGCAGAGGATATTGTTAACCCAAAAGCGGCTGATGTGGTTGAAGCTGTTAAAGAAATATGGAGGTATTATAAATGATGAAAAAACTTTTGTTAATCATGATACTTGTTTTTTCTCTCTCTGGATGCTCGGGACAGTACGAAGGATGGAAAGAAATTGAACTTCATGATTATGGAAGCATTAAGATTCCTGAAGGATGGGTGTGCCATATTCAGAATAATGAAATCTATTTTGTTGACGAGGGAGTAACTGAGTTTTCAAAGGAAAATGTGCATCTTGGGGGCTATATTCGTGGTGAGAATATACCTGATGCACCATCTAATGTTTTTCCTGAAATAATAAAGGCGGAAAACACAAATATAAGTCAGGTTTATTCAAACAATACCTATAGAGGGATAAGAAAATATTTCATACACGAAAACTGGTGTGAAAAAGGGTATGTAGAACTTGGTGTTTCGGAGCGAGATATAGATATCTTTTTGATTGCTTGGGATGATACGGTATCCTATGATGATTTAGAAAAAATAGCAAAATCATTTGTTAGAAATCTGCCGGAGGAAATCGAAAAGAACAATAGTAAATAAACTGGCATCTAAACCGTTCGGCTCTTCCATGAAAAAAAGACATCCATTGGATGTCTTTTTCAGTTATATTTGCACCTCTCCTATGGCTTATGATGTTTTTTATCACCAACTATGAGTCATATAAGTTAGATTATGGAGCGATATGCATTTTCCTGTGGTTTGCGCTACCTATTATTATGTTTGTTGTTAATACATTTTCAGAAGCGCGATTAAAAAACATTAACCCTTATTTAATTTCATATGCCGCAAGGTTTTGCTTTTGTTAAAATAAAACTGCCATATCCGGCAGTTTTTTCTTGATATTTTTCCTTTGATATGCTAAACTGTAAGACAAAGGAATGCTTAATATAACAGAGGTGAATTATGAAGAAAACATATATCTTATTTTTTGTACTTTTTGCACTGATTTTTTCCATATCAACAATTTCATTCGAGGTTAAGTGTAATGCTGCAGCTCAGTATGATTATACCATAGACAGTATTAAGGTTAAATCACTTGACGGAACAGAGCATGATAAAATTCCGAATGAAAGCTTTTGCTTAGAAGCCATTGCATCTGCAAGCGACAATGCTGAAAATGCACAACACTTACTTTTTGCTGTATATGGCGAAAATAATTTGCTGCATATAAAGTTTGCGGAGAATTCTGTCAATCAGGATAACAAACTGATATTTACTGCAACAATACCCCATACACAAGACACAGTTTGTTTAATCAAAGCGTTCATCTGGGACGAAGAGTTAAAGCCATTGGCGCAAGAGGGATGTTTGCGTTTTTCTGATAATTCCGAGTCAACAAACAAAATAAAGGTTGCACCTGTAACAGGTGTTTCGTTTGAACCATCAGGATTGTATATTAAGATGACACTTGAGCAGCCTGCTGATACAACTGGTATTGTAAGCTATGAAGCTCTTATTTATAACAAGAATAATATTTCTCAAGCTATCCATCGCAGTATTACGCGGGATAGCGCGACTGCTTATTATCGTCTGGATTATTCCGATATATTTACTGTTGGACATCGGTTCAACACCATTAAAGTAACTTCAAACGGCGGCGAAGGATATGCGTCTGCGGATTGGGTAGATGATATATCTATTGTATCTTCCGAAACTGGGGTTGAGCTCAGCGAGGCTTGGGTGGTAAACGATGATGAGATAGATGTTACTTCGGTTGGCATTAACGGAGGATTTATCTGTGTGCTTTTTACTCGAAAAGACGGAACTGTTATTACAGAAAGCTATAATTCTTATCAAGGGCAAACGATTCGCTGTATGCATGACTTAAATAAGTGGTCGGAGCAAGACAAGACTGCTCTTGAAAATGGAGATGTATCTGTTTCGGTTACAGGTATGAATATAAGCAAGATGGAAAAAGTTGATGGAAAATGGCAGATTGAGTTTGAGCGTATTAGCTCGCCAAAG
>JAZREZ010000049.1:0-25688 GCA_045661045.1 Clostridia bacterium | reverse complement strand
CCCCAGGGCTTATCGTGATTTAAGTAATCAAATTTTTGTATAAACCAATCAAGCTCAGCTTCTATGCGTTTTAAATTTTCTTTTTGAACAGGCACTAAAATATTTGAAAATTCAGTAAAATCGCTTGCACTCATACGCTCTCTTGCTTCGGTTATAATCTGCGAAAAATGATTGATGCAAAAACCCTTGCCTGATTTTACCTTATCACGAAATTCAGCTTCCTTTTTCCAAAGATAAAAAAAGGTGTCGATGTAGCCGTTCATTCTTTTTTCCATACGACTGCACACAAAGCAGGAGGAAGACAAAACTTCAGTATAATCTTTAAGCGGAGAGCTTGGCAGCTTTTTAAAAAGCTGCTTTTTATTTCCTTGTTCATCAGCTAAAATTTTGTCAAGGTCTTTGTTTATCTGCTTTAAATGCGTGTCTGTCATAAGCGCCACGCCCAGTCGGTTCTGGGCCACAAACATTTTTGTTATATGATGCTTGCAAAAGCCGACCTTGTTGGTTTCTTCCCGCACATCTTCTTCCATATAAGAAGGACCAAGCACATAATTTAAAACCTCGTCCTCGGTTTTTTTAAGCAGAGTACAAAATGGGCATTCGCCATTTTCATCGAACGCCTCATTTACAGGTATGGTATATATCTTTTCTTTCAAGAATTATCACTTCTTCCGCAGAATATATTTATAATGATATTATTACATAACTTTATCAAAATGGCAACAGAAAGTTGGAATTCTTGACAAAAATAAATTTTTCTTATATAATCAAAGGATAAGAATAATGGGGTAAAAGGAGGTTTTTTAGCTTGAAAAAACTATTGACCTTAAGTTTTGTAATAATGCTTTTATTTACTTCCACAGTTTCTGCAAAAGAGGTTTTCACGGATGTGCCAAAGTCCGATTGGGCGGCACCTTATATCTACGAGCTTTACGAGAGAGGAATTGTCGGCGGATATGGTGACGGCACGTTCCTGCCTCAAAACAATGTGGAAAGATGCGAGTATGCAAAAATGCTTGTGAACATAGCGGATATCGAGATAGTAAACAGCGCAGTTTCGCCATATGTTGATGTTCCGTCTTATGAATGGTATTTTCCATATGTCAATTCATCGCTTTCGGTGATAACCGGATATACATCGGGAGGAGATTTATATTTTCTGCCTACCAACCACGCAAGCCGTGAGGATGTAACGGTGGCACTTGTAAAGGCACTTGGCATAGATGTATCAAAGTACCAGAATCCCGAAGAATATCTTAGAACAAAATTCACGGATTTTAATGAAATTTCAGCTCATAACAGAGCGTATATTATGGCGGCGGCACGAGAGGGTGTTATAACGGGCGATGCAGAGGGAAGTTTCCGCCCGCACGAGCCGATTATTCGCGCAGAGGTTGTTGCGGTTTTATGCCGTGCGTTTCCCCGATAACTTAAAAGGAGTGTTAGCAGATGGTAAACGAGATATTTTCAAGTATGGTTTTTAACGACACTGTTATGAAAGAGAGGCTCCCGCAGGAGATTTACGAGCAGGTTAAAAAAACTAAGGAAGAGGGCGTTCCCCTTACCCGTGAGGTTGCCGATGTTGTGGCAAACGCTATGAAGGATTGGGCAATCGAAAAGGGTGTTACCCATTATACGCATTGGTTTCAGCCTATGACGGGTGTTACCGCAGAAAAGCACGACAGCTTTATAGCGCCTGCTGAAAATGACAAGATTATAATGGAATTTTCAGGAAAAGAGCTTGTCAAGGGTGAGCCTGACGCTTCGAGTTTTCCCTCGGGCGGACTTCGTTCTACCTTTGAGGCAAGAGGCTATACCTCGTGGGACCCTACCTCCAACGCATTTATAAAGGAGGGTATACTTTGTATTCCCACTGTTTTCTGCTCATACACAGGAGAGGCGCTTGATAAAAAGACGCCGTTACTTCGTTCGCTTGAGGCGCTTAATACCCAGGCTTTAAGAATTTTAAAGTTATTTGGTATGGACGATGTAAAGCGTGTTGGCACAACTGTCGGCGTTGAGCAGGAATATTTTTTAATCGACAGAAAAATTGCTCTTAAGCGTCGTGATATTACATATACCGGAAGAACTCTGTTCGGTGCTATGGCACCCAAAGGTCAGGAGCTTGATGACCATTATTTCGGCGTTATCAAGACAAGAGTTTCAGAGTATATGAAGGCTCTTGATACAGAGCTCTGGAAATTAGGCGTAAGAGCAAAAACCAAGCATAATGAGGCAGCACCCGCTCAACACGAGCTTGCGCCTATATATGATTCAGGTAATGTTTCAACCGACCATAATCAGCTTACTATGGAGATTATGAAAAAGGTTGCAGATAAACACAGTATGAAGTGTCTGCTTCACGAAAAGCCGTTTGCGGGCGTAAACGGAAGCGGTAAGCACGACAACTGGTCAATCGGTACGGATACGGGCATAAATCTTTTAAAGCCGGGCAAAAATCCGAGAGAGAATACAAGATTTTTGGTATTTTTAACTGCCGTAATCAAGGCGGTTGACGAGTATCAGGATTTGCTTCGTATTTCGGTTGCAAGTGCAAGCAATGACCAGCGTCTTGGCGGTTATGAAGCACCGCCTGCAATCATCTCTATATTCTTAGGCACGGATCTTGAAGAGGTTTTAAATTCAGTAGCAACAGGCAGTGACTATCACAGCCGTGCAAAAGAGATGATGACATCGGGCGTTGATGCTCTTCCTGATTTTGCAAAGGATACAAGCGATAGAAACAGAACATCTCCATTTGCCTTTACGGGTAATAAGTTTGAGTTCCGTATGCCGGGTTCAAGCCTTTCGGTATCAGGTCCAAACTATATATTAAATACTGCGGTTGCAGAGGCACTTAAGCAGTTTGCAGAAAGATTAGAGGGTGCTGAAAACTTTAATGAGGCAGTAGAAGAATTACTTAAGGAAACTATTAAAAAGCATCAGAGAATAATTTTCAGCGGTAACAACTATTCGGAAGAATGGGTCAAAGAAGCTGAAAAAAGAGGTCTTTTAAATCTTCCAAGCACACCCGATGCGCTTCCTTATTATATGCACGAAAAAAATATCAAACTGTTTGAGGAACATTCAATTTTGACAAGAGGCGAGGTATTTTCAAGATACGAAATCGCACTTGAAAATTACAGCAAGGTTCTTAATATTGAGGCACTTACTATGCTTGAAATGGCAAGGCAGGATATTTTGCCCGCAGTTTCAAAGTATGTAAAGGAGTTAAGTGATGCGGTGGTTGCTAAAAACAAGGCAGTAAAGGCAACCTGCGAATTTGAAAAAGAAGTGATTGTAAAGCTGTCAAATGCGATGACCGAGCTTTATAACAGACTTGAAAAGCTTGAAAAAGATGTAAAGACGGCGCATGAAACGGCAGATGCTTTAGAGCGTGCAGTTCTGTATCGTGACACCGTTTTAAAGGGAATGGATGAAATCAGAACAATCGTTGATGATATGGAGGTTTACACCGACAGAGAATATTGGCCCTTCCCATCTTACGGAGAATTGCTTTTCAGTATTCAGGAGTAGTTGAGAAGCGGTTGCCGATAAGCAACCGCTTCCGATATTAGCGCTATGAGAAATAATCAGTTTTTACCCATAAGTAAATATGACTTAAAGGAGCGGGGAATTGAGCAGCTTGACTTTATCTATGTGACAGGTGATGCCTATGTTGACCATCCCGCTTTTGCGCACGCCGTGATTTGCAGACTTATCGAGAGTCTGGGCTACAGCGTTGGAATTATAGCACAACCCGATTGGCATTCCTGCGAGGATTTTAAAAAGCTCGGCACGCCAAAATATGCGTTTTTGGTCGGAAGCGGGAATATAGACTCAATGGTAAACCATTATACTGCCGCCAAAAAGCGCAGAAATGAGGATTTATATTCTCCGGGTGGCGAGATTGACCACCGTCCAGACCGTGCGCTTATAGTATACTGCAATCGTATTCGTGAGGCGTATGGTAAAAAAATGCCGATAATTATCGGGGGTATTGAGGCAAGCCTCAGGCGGGTTGCGCATTATGATTATTGGAGTGATAAAGTACGCAGAAGCGTATTGATTGACAGCGGTGCAGACCTTTTGATTTATGGTATGGGCGAGAGGCAGATAGAAGAAATTGTTCAGCTTCTGGCTATGGGCGTTCCTGTTTCTGAGATAAAATCTGTGCGTGGAACTATGTATAAAGAGGGAGAAATTCTTCCCGATGGGATTATTATTCCTGATTATGATGAAGTTTCAACCAACAAAAGAAAATATGCAGAGGCAACAAAATTGCAGTATGCAGAGCAGGATGCGTTCAGGGGCAAGACAATTATTCAAAAGGACCGAGATAAGTATTTAGTTCAAAATCCGCCTGCATATCCTCTTACAACAAGTGAGCTTGACAGAGTTTATTCTCTGCCGTATGTGCGGGATTATCACCCGATTTACAAAGAAAAGGGTGGCGTGCCCGCAATTGAAGAGGTTAAATTTTCGATAGTGTCCTCGCGTGGCTGTTTTGGTGCGTGCAGTTTTTGTGCGCTTACCTTTCATCAGGGCAGAACAATCAGCGCAAGAAGCCATAACTCTATTTTAAAAGAGGCAGAATTGCTTACAAAACTTCCTGATTTTAAAGGATATATTCACGATGTCGGCGGCCCTACGGCGAATTTTAGAAAGCCGTCGTGTGAAAAACAACTCAAAAGCGGGGTGTGCAAGGACAAGCAGTGTCTTTTTCCGACACCTTGTAAAAATTTAGAGGTATCACATCAGGATTATCTTGAATTGCTCAGGAAGCTTCGCAAAATCAAGGGTATAAAAAAGGTGTTTATAAGGTCGGGCATAAGATATGATTATCTTATGGAGGATAAGAATGACGAATTTTTCTATGACCTTGTAAAGCATCACATAAGCGGACAGCTAAAGGTTGCACCCGAGCATATTTCGGATAATGTTTTAAAGTATATGGGAAAGCCCACAAAGGCAGTCTATGAGAGGTTTTTGGAGAAATATACGAGGATAAATGAGCAGATGGGTAAAAAACAGTATCTTGTTCCCTATCTTATGTCCTCGCATCCGGGCAGTCGCTTAAAGGATGCAATTGCACTTGCAGAGTTTCTCAGGGACAATAAATTAAATCCCGAACAGGTTCAGGATTTTTATCCGACCCCGGGGAGCATCTCTACTTGTATGTATCATACGGGTATAGACCCACGGACAATGGAAGATGTTTATGTTCCGAAAACCTATGAAGAAAAACAGATGCAAAGGGCGCTGCTGCAATACAAACGCCCCGAAAATTATAAATTAGTATACGCAGCACTTAAAAAGGCGGGCAGACTTGATTTGGTCGGCACATCTTCAAAGTGCCTGATAAAAAAAGGAGCGAACTTAAATGGCAAAAATTCTGAGCGGAAAGGAAGTTTCAGCAAGGGTAAAGGCAGAACTTCGTCAGGAGGTAGAAAATCTCACAAAGGCGGGAACAAAACCGGGACTCGCCGTAGTAATAGTAGGTGAGGATTCGGCATCATTGGTTTATGTTGCAAACAAAGAAAAGGCGTGCATTGAGCTTGGTATGCATTCTGAAAAATATGCATTGCCTGAAAACACAACCGAGGAAGAATTGCTTGCACTTATAAAGAAATTGAATGCGGATGATAATATTCATGGCATTTTGGTTCAGTTACCGCTTCCAAAGCATCTTGATGATAAAACTATAATCAACAATATTTTGCCCGAAAAGGATGTTGACGCTTTTCATCCCGCAAATGTGGGTAAAATTATGATAGGTGACTTTGATTTTGTGCCCTGTACTCCTGCAGGAGTTATGGAGCTTATCAAGGAAAGCGGTGTTGAGGTAGCGGGCAAGGAATGTGTTGTTATCGGCAGAAGCAACATTGTAGGAAAGCCTATGTCAATGCTTTTGCTCCATAAAAACGGAACGGTGACAATTTGTCACTCTAAAACTCAGAACTTAAAGGAAACTACTAAAAGAGCTGATATATTGGTTGCGGCTGTCGGAATTGCCAAATTTGTTAAAGCGGATATGGTAAAGCCGGGCGCGGTTGTAATTGATGTCGGTATGGATAGGGATGAAAATGGTAAGCTTTGCGGTGATGTAGACTTTGACGAGGTGGAAAAGATTGCGGGTGCAATAACTCCCGTACCGGGCGGAGTCGGACCGATGACGATTGCTATGCTTATGAAGAATACTGTAACTGCAGCAAAGCGTGCTCACGAGAGGAAGACCAATGATTAATTGCGAAGATTGTATGAATTATTACTATGACACGGAGGGTGAATATTACACCTGCTCGGTTCAGCTTGACCAAGACGAAATGAGTCGTTTTATGGGTGGAACATTTAAGGATTGCCCATACTATCGTCAGGGCGATGAATATACAATAGTAAAGAAACAAATGTAGTAAAATTTTTTAAAAAGAAGGCAAAAATTATGGTACTTACAATAGATATAGGAAATACCAATATAGTTCTTGGCGGATTTATGGACGATGAGATTAAATTCAAAGCCCGCATATCCACAAATGCACGCAAGACAGAGGCAGAGTATGCAACAAAAATAAAGAGTATTCTTGCTCTTTACAAGGTTGAGATACAACAGATTTCGGGAGCGATTATATCATCTGTTGTGCCACCGCTTACATCAACTGTTTCAAAAGCGGTAGAGATTGTTTACGGAGTTAAACCATTCGTGGTAGGGCCGGGCATCAAAACAGGCATAAACTTATTGGCGGATAACCCCACCCAAGTGGGAGCCGACCTTATATGTGCCTGCGTTGCGGCTTATAATCTGTATCCGTCACCTGTAGTTGTAATTGATATGGGTACGGCTACAAAAATTTTGTCGGTAGATGAAAATGCAAATTTCACGGGTGTTTCAATTATTCCCGGTGTTGAGATATCGCTTAAAGCATTGGCAGGCGGAACAGCACAGCTGCCGCAAATCAGCCTTGATGCGCCGACTAAGGTTATGGGCAGAAATACGATTGATTGTATGCGCTCCGGCATTATATTCGGCAATGCCTCAATGGTTGACGGAATGCTGGAGAGAGTCTGCAATGAGCAGGGAGAGATTAAAACCTTTGTCGCAACGGGCGGACTTTCAAGGGCGATAGTTCCGTATTGTAACCATAATATAACCCTTGATGATGATTTGATTTTAAAGGGACTTTATATTATCTATAACAAAAATTGCAAAAAATAAATTAAATATATAAAATTTTAGGCGTTGCATCATTATTTAAATGAGCGACAGTCAGGAGGAATTTTTATGACAAAAAAAACATCGACAAAGACCATGGTGCTTGCGGGGATACTTACGGCGTTGGTAATTGTACTTCAGTTTATGGGTGCTTTTATAAAGTTCGGTCCGTTTTCAATCTCGCTTGTTCTTGTGCCTATTGTAATAGGCGCCGCAACCTGCTCAGTTGGAATTGGAGCGTGGCTTGGATTGGTGTTTGGTATCGTGGTTTTATTAAGCGGCGATGCGGCGGCGTTTTTAAGTATAAACGCCTTGGGGACAGTTGTGACGGTCCTTTTAAAAGGACTTGCTTGCGGATTTTTTGCGGGAATTACATATAAGTATCTTGCAAAATACAATCGCTACCTTGCGACAATGGCAGCTGCCATAATCTGTCCGATTGCAAATACGGGTGTATTTTTGCTCGGTTGCCTTGCATTCTTTATGGAAGCAGTAGCAGGCTGGGCAGAGGCGGCAAACTTAGGCGGCGGAGTAGGTTATTATATGATATTCGGACTTGTCGGCGCAAACTTTATTTTTGAGCTTGTGTTTAATCTGGTCTTAAGCCCCATTATAGTAAGGCTGATGAATATAAAAGAAAAGATATAAAAAGATGGTGCATATCCGTTTGATATGCACCATTGTTTATTTTACTGTGCCGATGCTGCGTTAACTTCGGTAATGGCATTTGCCATATCAGTCATAATATCAGCTACAGAAAGCTTTTTGATTGCTGATTTCTTGATGCTTACCTTTGCATCATCTTTCCACATTCCCTGAAGTTCATAAAGACCGGGAATTCTCTTAATGATGTGGTAGCCGTACTCAGTTTCAACAAGACCGCTCATCTCGCCAATCTTAAGAGCAAATGCTGCTTCTTCAAATTCAGGAACCATTGTGCCCTGTGTGAAGGTGTAGCCAGCCTCTGTTGCGCCGGGATCTTCGTTAAACTCTGCAAATAATGCATCAAAGTCTTCGCCGTTTTGCAATCTTGCAAGAACTTCTTCTGCAAGTGCTTTCTTATCAACAGGCTCTGCATTTTCTTCTGCGGGAGCTTCGGTTGAGATAAGAATATGCTTAACAGTTGCTTTGTCATCCTGGATATACTCGTTTAATACAGATGTATCTTCGGGATAGTAGTTTGCAGGGTTTGCATCAATGTCTGCTGAAACCTGCTGAGTAAGCATAACATTTTCATACATCTTGCCGTACTGCTCAACAGACGGAATACCCATAGTTCTGAGTCTTAACATCAAGCCGTCTTTTCCGTAGCTTGAAAGCATACCATAAATCTGGCTCATTATAGAATACTGATCCTTTTCTGTGAGAGAAATGTTTTTCTCAGCACCCTTTTGAATGGTAAGAGCGTCATTGATAGCATTTTCAAGAGCAGCGTTTACAAGCTTATCTGAAAGTTTCTGTCCGTCAACTTCCTGATTCCAGTCGTATGTCTTAAGGTCTTCTTCTGTCAAAGCGTTCTGGTTTGCATAGGTAGATGCTTCAACATTGATGTAGTAGCTAAGGTCAATGCTTGTGATTTTCTTGTCGCCGACAGTTGCTACAATCGCTGCATCCTCGGCAGAGTCAGAAAGAGAAGCCGCAAGCTTTTCTGTAACAGATGATGTATTCTTCGGAGATGAACCAATTCCCAAAATCAAAGCCATAACCAAAGCACCGATTACTGCTGCACCGATTAAAGATGCAATAAATGTGTTGCGGGTAAGCTTCTTTTCGGGAAGAATCTCTTCTGCGATTTCTTCCTCAATTTCATCTGTGATTTCCTCAACCTCTTCCTGGAAATCGTCGGAAGCCTCTGCGATTTCCTCCTGAATTTCAGCAGCTGCATCGGCAATCTTTTCGCTGATGTCTAACTGAACTTTCTCTTCGGGAGTGAGAACAGTTTCTTCGTTATGAAGATTTTTGTTTTCGTTTTCCATTTTTAAAACTCCTTTGTATAATAAAGTTTAATTTTTATCACAATTTTTATTGTAACATACTTTTGAAAAATTTTCTACCCTTTTTACAATTTTTTATAATTTGTTCATAATTAAGCCTTCCATCAAATCGCAAACCGCCTTTAAATATACGCCCTCATCGCCTTTTGCGGGCTTTTTAAGCTTAAAATGAAGCACGGGTTGTTTGGGATTTGTCATAAAAAGTTCTTTTGGCCGTTTCAGCATAAGGTCAACGGCGTTTTGCATATCGGGCAGATTTTCGGCATCAAAGCGCATAATGACTTGTTCATAGTTACCCGCAATCTCGGATATGCCGAACTCGCTTGCATATTTCTTGATAAGTGCAATATCCATAAGGCTTGTAACGGATGCAGGCACCGTTCCGTAGCGGTCCTCAAGCTCGTCATAAACATCAAGCAAGGTATCACGGCTATCGATAGATGCAATCTTTTTGTACGCCCCGATTCGCTTTGCGTGGTCTTTTATATAGCTTTCGGGGATGTAAGCAGAAACGGGCAGGTCGATGGTAGTTTCAGTAGCTTTTTTGGTTTCAATGCCCTTTTGCTCACGCACGGCTTCTTCTAAAATAGCACAATACATTTCGTATCCGACGCTGTCCATATGTCCGTGTTGTTCGGCGCCGATTAAGTTGCCCGTACCCCTGATTTCAAGGTCACGCATTGCGATTTTGAAGCCCGAGCCAAATTCGGTAAATTCTTTCATTGCAAGAAGTCTTTTTTCGGCTTCCTCGGTCAGCATCTTGTTTCGCCTGAATGTAAGGTAGGCGTGTGCTAAACGATTGCTTCTGCCGACTCTGCCTCGTAGCTGATAAAGCTGAGAAAGACCAAGTCTGTCGGCGTTTTCGATAATAATTGTATTTACATTTGCGATGTCAAGTCCGGTTTCGATTATGGTGGTGCAGACTAAAATATCAACATCTCCGCTTGAAACCTCCATCATAATGTTTTCAAGTTCGGTTTCGCTCATTTTGCCGTGTGCCACCGCAACCCTTGCGTTTGGAACAAGCTCTGCAAGGCGGTTGGCGGTTTTGTATATTCCTTCGACACGATTAAAGAGGTAGTAAACCTGACCATTTCGATTGAGTTCTCTTTCGATTGCTTCCTTTATCACAAATTCATCATATTCCATAACATAGGTGTCTACCGGATATCTCTCGCCCGGAGGTTGATTTATAACACTCATATCACGAATACCGCTTAGCGACATATGAAGAGTTCTTGGAATAGGCGTTGCAGACAGCGTCAGAACATCTATATCCTTGCGAAGCTCCTTGATTTTTTCCTTGTGGGCAACACCAAAGCGTTGTTCCTCGTCGATTATCAAAAGCCCAAGCTTTTTAAAATCAACCGAGTCAGAAAGCAACTTGTGTGTGCCGATAACTATGTCAATCTCGCCTGTTTTAAGGCTCTTTAAAATCTTTTTTTGTGTTGTCGGTGTTCTGAAACGGGAAAGCATCTCGATATTTACGGGATAGTCCATCATTCTCTGCTTAAAGGTATTAAAATGCTGATTTGCAAGAATGGTTGTGGGTACTAAATACGCTACCTGATATCCGCTCATTACCGCCTTGAATGCGGCACGAAGTGCCACCTCTGTTTTGCCGTAGCCGACATCACCGCACAAAAGTCTGTCCATAGGATGCGGATTTTCCATATCCGCCTTTACCTCGTCGATGCTTCTTAACTGGTCGTCGGTTTCTTCAAACGGAAAGGATGCCTCAAATGATTTTTGCCATTCGGTATCTTTGGAAAAGGCAATGCCCGGCATATTTGCCCTCTCGGCATAAAGAGCAACCAATTGCTTTGCCATATCGGCAGCGGCCGCCTTGACACGCTGGCGGGTTTTTGCCCAGTCTGTTCCGCCAAGACTGCTGATTTTAACTCTTGCGCCCTCTTTTTTGTCGTAGTGGTATACCATATCAAGCTGGTCAGTCGGAACATAGAGGGTGTCGCTGTTTTTGTAGTTTATCTTAAGATAGTCTTTTAACACTCCGTCAACATTGAGCTGTTCAATCCCCGAATAAAGACCGATACCGTGATTTCTGTGAACCACATAATCGCCCGGATTAAGCGTGGTAAAATCCGAAATTTTATCACCCTTTTTGCCTCGATAAAGTGGTTTTTTCTTTTTTGTCTTTACCTTGCCGAAAATTTCTTTATCGCCAATTACGGCAACCTTTATAAGAGGATAGTCAAAGCCTCGGTTTATCGAGCCTGAACATACAACTATTCCGCAAGGCTCGGGAAGCATTTCAAGCTCGCTTTGATATGAGCATTTAAGTCCGTCCTCTTCAAGTCGGGACTGAAGATTTTTGGCACGCTCCTTGCTTCCTGCAAGTATTATTGTGCGGTATAAATTTTGTTTGTAGTAGCCAAGCGATTCTATCAAAAGCTCGGGCTTTCCCTGAAAACCGCCAAGGCTTCTGGCAGAAAATGAATGTATCCGCTTTGGCTTAAATTCGGGAGCAGAATGTGAAAGTCCGCTTATGGTTATTACGCAGTTCTGAGTCATTTTTTTAACTGCGTTTTTATAGGTAAGGCAATATTGCTTATCAGCCGATGAAAGAATACCCCTTTCGTACAGAGAAAGGATATTTTCGGCATTTTCCTGTTCGATGGTATTGATTCGCTCTGAAATTCTTGAGCCCTCTTCAATGAAGATAAGAGCATCACTTGAAATGTAATCAAGAATGGTCGGAATGTCCTTGTTGCTTTCGTAAATATATGGGATATATTTATCCATTGAGGGAAAGTATATCCGCTCTTTTATTCTTTCGATATCTCTTGAAATGACAGAGGCACATCTTGTGTCACGCTCGTTATTTGAAAGGGATGCCTTGATTTTTTCAAGGGCGGTTAAAAGCTTTTGAACAGCGTTTTCGGAAAGCAGAATTTCGCCTGCGGGGCGAGCATCAAAGCGGTCTGTCATCTCGATTGTACGCTGAGTCTGGGCATCAAAAATTCTTATCGAGTCAACCTCGGTGTCGAAAAATTCGATACGGATTGGATTTTCCGAGGCAGGCGGGAAAACATCTACAATTCCGCCTCTTATGCTGAATTGTCCCGAACCCTCAACCATATCCTCTCTGCGATAGCCGAGAGTTACAAGACGGCGGGCAAGCTCGTCGATTTCAATTTCGTCGCCAACAGTAAGCGAAATCCCAAAATCCTGCCACACCGATTTTGATACGGTTGCGCTGAGCAGACTCTCGGGCGAGGTTATGACGATAAGCTTATCGTTTGAGATAAGCTCGTTCAGTATTTTAAGTCTTGATGATAAAACATCACGGCTTTTTGCTTCTGCATCATAGAACATAAGTTCAGTTGATGTAAACAGCGCCGTATTTGCATCTCCTGCAAAAAATCGCAAATCCTCGTAAATGTCAGCCGCTGCGGCTTGGTTATGAGCCACAACAAGTGCGCCGCGATTAAGCTTTTGACACGCACAAAAAATAAGGTGTGCCCTGACCGAATCCGACACACCCGTAACGCCAAGTGGTGAAATATTAGATTTTAAGTTATCCGTAAGTTCCGAAAATTCCGCAAGCTCACTGAGAATACTCAAAAAACTATTCATATTACGCTCCGTTATATTTATTCATTGCAGATTTTGCATCTGCCGAAATTATTTCTTCTACAGCAGAAACCGCACGCACAGCTGTCTTTATCAAAACCTCGGTTTCTTCCTTTGAGAATTTGCCAAGCACATAATCCTTCATATCATAATCGGGATTTTGGGGCTTGCCCACACCGATTTTAATTCGGGGAAAGACATCACTGCCAAGCTGATAGATTATATTTTTGATGCCGTTGTGTCCGCCTGCACTGCCCTTTTCGCGAATTCTCAAAAAACCCGTAGGAAGAGAAATGTCATCATATATAATAATTATATTTTCATCGTCAATTTTATACCAATCAGCAATCTCACGGACACTCTCGCCGCTTAAGTTCATATATGTCTGCGGCTTTGCCACGATGACACGCTCAGAACCAATTCTTCCCTCGCCGAGTATTGCCCTGAATTTTTCTTTGTTAAGCTTTATATCGTGCTTTGCGCAGAGTGCATCTGCAACCTCAAAGCCTACATTATGTCTTGTGTTTGTGTATTCCTTGCCCGGATTTCCAAGGCCGACTATTAAATACATATCATTTGTCCTTTCAATTCAGTTTGACGGAACTGTTGCGATTGTTGCAGAATATACCCGCAAAACTCCGCTTGCTTTAAGCGTTTTTGCACATTCTTCCAAAGTCGCTCCCGTTGTGCATACATCATCAATTAAAAGTATGGTTTTGCCTTTTGTAAGTTCGGGCTTTCGCAGAGCAAAAGCATCACGCACATTCTCAAATCGTCTGTGATACGAAAGACTGCTCTGCTTGGCAAGTCTTTTCGTCTGAACCATAGCGTTTGCAATGTAAGGAAGATGCAGTTTTCGTGCCACTGCTCTTGCGAGGCACGCCGCCTGGTCATAAGAGCCGCTTTTGCCCGCCTTTCTTTTTCTTGGCGGAACAGAAATCACATAATCAAAAATAACTCCGCCGAAATCCCGGTTTATCATATTCACAACATAGCTTGCAAGAGTGTCTGCATTGCCGCTGTTGTGTTCTTTTTTAAAGTTGATTATTGCCTGTGTTGCCGAGTCCATATAAACAAAGGGTGCGGTCATTTTTATGTTATAATTTTTGTTTATGTAACAGGTTTTGCAAATTCCCGAAGCAGAGTCGGGGGTTGGTTTTCCGCAACGGCTGCATCTTGTAAAAAGGTTGGCATAAGGCAGTTTTCTTGCACATTTGTCGCATACCCAGAGATACGCTTTGGGCGAAAGTCGCTTCCCGCAAAATGCACAACGGGGAGGGTATATAAGATTTAGAATAATTTTTGAAAAGCTCATTTTTATTCCTCCTCAATCATGGCGGGTTTCGTATAATTTGCGCATTTATGCGACACAATTCTTTATAGCTTCGATTATATCATATAAAAGCGGTATTTGCAACCCAAACATTATTTGGGAATAATTGCGGTCAAGCCGTCATAAATATAGGCGAAAGCAACAAAGGCGACACTCAGTTTTTGTGAAATATTTTATACAAATCAAATAGACATAATGTGAAAAATATGGTAAAATAGTGTTGTTAATGTTATATAAATTTTCAGGGCTTAAACGCCAACTTTTTGATAAAATTGACACACGTTTACAACGGAGGACAAAAAATGAGAAAAAGTGCCAAAGAAATAAAGACCTTTATTGACGAGCAGCCAATGTATCTTTTTAATTGCGGTACAAATTATGAGAGCTATCGTATGCTTGGCGCACACAAAAAGGATGACGGATATCTTTTTGCAGTATGGGCACCAAATGCCGTATCTGTTTCGGTGGTTTGCGATGCAAACGGCTGGGACAGAAAAAAGAACCCGATGTATAATCACAAGGCATCAGGGATATGGGAATGTTTTATTCCCGATATTAAAGAGGACCAGAAATACAAATTCAGCATCGAAACAAAATCGGGGGAGATTATATTAAAAGCAGACCCCTATGCCTTTTATTCTGAGGTTCGCCCCGATACTGCGTCGGTTACAACAGATTTAAGCTATAAATGGAGCGATGATGAATGGATAAAGACTCGCGGGGAAAACGCTCCTTACGATAAGCCGATTTCGATATATGAGATGCATTTTGGTTCGTGGAAAACCCACGATGACGGAAGCTATCTCACATATCTTGAAATGATTGATGAATTTATACCCTATGTCAAAAAAATGGGATACACTCATATAGAAATTATGCCAATATGCGAATATCCGTTTGACGGAAGCTGGGGATATCAGGTTACGGGCTATTATTCGGCAAACAGCAGGTACGGAAAGCCAACCGAGCTTAAGGCGTTTATTGACGCTTGTCACAAAGAGAATATAGGCGTAATTATGGATTGGGTTCCTGCACATTTTCCAAAGGATGCACACGGACTTGCGAGGTTTGACGGAGAGGCTTTGTTTGAGCATCCCGATTCCCGCAGAGGTGAGCATAAGGAGTGGGGAACGCTCGTCTTTGACTGGACAAAAACAGAAATTTTTTCGTTCCTTATATCCAATGCGATTTTCTGGATAAAGGAATATCACATAGACGGACTTCGTGTTGATGCGGTTTCGAGTATGTTATATCTTGACTATAACCGCAGAGATGGCGAGTGGCTTCCTAACAAGTACGGCGGAAAAGAAAATATCGAGGCGATAGATTTTCTGCAAAAATTAAATTCTGCGGTATTTGCAAGGTTCCCGAATGTTTTAATGATTGCAGAAGAGTCAACTGCGTGGGGCGGGGTAACAATGCCCGCAGATGCAGGGGGACTTGGATTTAATTTTAAGTGGAATATGGGCTGGATGCACGATGTTTTAGATTATATGCAGTGCGACCCGCTCTTCCGTAAGGGAAATCACAACAAGCTGACATTTCCTATGATGTACGCATTTGCCGAAAATTATATCCTTGCACTCTCGCACGACGAGGTGGTTCACGGCAAGAAGTCGCTTCTTGAAAAGATGTGGGGCAGTTACGAAGAAAAGTTTGCTCAACTTCGGTTGCTTTATGCGTATATGTATTCGCATCCCGGCAAGAAGTCGCTCTTTATGGGCGGTGAGTTCGGTCAGTTTGTGGAATGGCGTTTTGCAGAACAGCTTGACTGGATGCTCGGAGATTATGAGCTTCACAGAAAAATGAGTGAATACTCTGAAAATATCAATAAGTTTTATAAAACGCATCCCTCTTTCTTTGAAACAGAAAGAGAACAGGGCGAGTGGAAAGGTTTTAAATGGCTCAATGCAGAGGATGCGGCGAGCAGCGTTTTATCCTTTATGCGAATGAGCGAGAAAACTAACGAAAAAATTGCGGTAATTATAAACTTTACTCCCGTTGCAAGAGATAAATATATTGTAGGCGTTCCCGAATATGCAGAGTATGAAACTGTTATGTCAAGCAATTCAAAAGCCTTTGGCGGTGACGGAAAGGGAACACGCAAGTGCAAGGCGAAAAAGAAGCCGTATAATGGCTTCCCATATTCCATAGAGTTATCAATACCGCCGATTACGGCAATGTATATGAAGGTTATTCCTTGTAAAAGCTCACAGGCAAGGAAAACAATAAAAAAGTGAGCGGAAAGGCATAGGTAATCAAAATGAGGTCAAAAGAATGTGTGGCAATGATTCTGGCAGGAGGACAAGGAAGCAGACTCGGTATACTTACAAGAAATGTAGCAAAGCCTGCCGTGCCGTTTGGTGGGAAGTATAAGATTATCGATTTTCCGCTCAGCAACTGTACCCATTCGGGTATTGATACGGTCGGCGTTTTGACGCAGTACGAACCGCTTGAGCTTAACACCTACATCGCAAATGGTCAGCCTTGGGACCTTGACCGTTCAAACGGCGGTGTTTATGTGCTTCCGCCTTATACCTCGGCAGAAAAGGGCGAATGGTATAAGGGTACTGCAAATGCAATTTACCAGAATATCGGATTTGTAGATAAGTTTAATCCTAAATATGTTGTTATTTTATCGGGTGACCATATTTATAAAATGGACTACAACAAGATGGTGAAAATGCATAAGAAGTCGGGCGCAGATGCAACCATTGCAGTTATTGAAGTTCCCTGGGACGAGGCGTCAAGATTTGGTATTATGAATACGGATGCTGACTCAAACATAGTTGAATTTGAGGAAAAGCCCGCAAATCCCAAGAGCAATCTTGCATCGATGGGTGTTTATTGTTTCTCATGGGATGTGCTTAAGAAATATCTTGTCGAGGATGAGATGGACACCAATTCCGATAACGATTTTGGTAAAAACATTATTCCCAAAATGTTAAATGCAGGACTTAAGCTTATTGCATACCGCTTTGAAGGTTATTGGAAAGATGTCGGTACGATACAGAGCCTTTGGGAAGCTAATATGGAGCTTTTAGATGGCGATGCAGGAATTACGCTTGACGATGATAAATGGAGAATTTACAGTAAAAACCCCAACAAGCCGCCTCAGTATGTGGGTGCATCGGCAAAAATCCGCAACTGTTATTTAACCGAGGGTTGTGAAATTTACGGAGATATGGAACATTCGGTTATATTTGAGGGTGTAACGGTAGAAGAAGGGGCAAAGGTAGAGGATTCTATTATATTCCCGGGCGCCGTAATCAAAAAGGGAGCCAGCGTATACAAAGCACTTATCGGTTCGGGCTCGGTTATAGGAGCGGGAGCGAAAATCGGCGCAGATGACGATGATGCAAGCAAGGAATGGATAAATACAAAGCTTTGCAGTAATGATATTTCTCTGGTTGCGCCTGAGGTTGAGATTGCAGACGGCGTAAAGATTGCCAAAAATTCTATGGTTGAGGAATAATTATATCGAAAGGAAGAATTCATTATGAAACACGATTTAATGGGACTTATACTTGCAGAAAATTCAGAGGCTGCAATGGGCGAGCTTACGGCGGTCAGACCGCTTGCAGCAGTTCCTTTCGGCGGAAGATACAGAATGATTGATTTTATGCTCTCTTGTATGGTAAATTCAGCAATTGTAAATGTTGGTATAATTACGCCATATAATTTCCGTTCCTTAAGTGACCATCTCGGCACCGGTAAGGATTGGGATATTGACAGAAAAGGTAACGGCTTATTTCTGCTTCCCTCAAAGGAAATGAGCGAAACAGGAGAAGTAAGCGGAGGCATAGATATTTTAAACGGAATAACCTATCACTTAAATAAATGTAAGCAGGAATATGTGTTAGTATCAAGCTGTAATACAATCTGCAACATCGACTTTGCAGAAGTTTTCAAAACCCACCTCGAAACAGAAGCCGACATTACTATGATTTACGCGGGCGTTGGTGAGCTTAATTCAAAAGACCTTTCGAGCAGGGTTTTGGTTGATGCAGATGATTCAGGCAGAATTCGTGATATTCATGTTTTCCCGCTTCAGCAAAAGACTAATAATGTATATATGCAGATGTTTATTGTTAAAAAGGATTTGCTTTTAGAGCTTATCGGCGATGCGGTTGCTCATAATAAGCATCATATTTCAAAGGATATATTCCTGCCGAATTTAGAAAGACTTAAGATTTACGGCTATAAATTTGAGGGCTATAACCGCCATGTTGACAATGTAAAGGCGTTTTTTGACGCAAACCTTGAACTTTTGGAGGGCGATATAAGAAAAGAACTTTTCGGAATCAAAAAAGATATGCCCATATACACAAAAATCAAGGATAGCGTATCTACAAAATACAGTCAAAGCTCCGAGGTCAGCAATTCGTTTATAGCGGACGGATGCTTGATTGAGGGCACTGTTAAAAACAGTATTTTGTTCCGTGGCGTTCACATTGGTAAGGGTGCAACGGTTGAAAATTGTATACTTATGCAAAAGTCTGAGGTTATGGACAACTGTATGCTTGAAAATGTAATTTTTGATAAAGAGGTAATCCTTCGCAGCGGCAAAAAGCTTGTAGGTCAGGATACCTATCCTATGGTAATAGGCAAAAATACAATTATTTAAACTGCACACGAAAGGGAGATTTATATGAGTAAAATTTTAATGTGTTCTTCTGAGGTTGCTCCCTTTGCAAAAACAGGGGGACTTGGTGATGTTTTAGGAGCGCTTCCGCAAGCGCTCTCAAAGCTTGGACACGATGTAAGGGTAGTTATGCCAAAATACGGTTGTATAGCGGACAAATATCTTGCAGAAATGGAGTTTTGTTTCTATACCTACATTCCGCTTGGCTGGCGTAGAAAATATTGCGGTGTATTCAAGCTGGAAAAGAATGGCGTGACATACTATTTCATAGATAACGAATATTATTTCGGCGATCCGTACCTTTATAAATGGAACGACCTTGAAAGATTTGGATTTTTCGACAAGGCGTGTCTTGAAATTCTGCCGATACTTGATTTTAAGCCTGATGTTATCCACGCTCACGACTGGCAGGCGGGTATGATTCCCGTACTTCTTAATGCATATTATGTGAATAACGAGTTTTATCAGGGCATAAAGACCATTTTTACAATCCACAATTTAAAGTATCAGGGCGTATATTCAAAGGATGTTGTGGCAGACTTTTTCTCGCTTGATGAAAGCTTTTTCACAGACGATAAGTTAGAATTTCACGGTTGTGCAAATCTCTTAAAGGGCGGAATAGTATATTCTGATTCTGTAACAACGGTAAGTCCTACTTATGCAGAAGAAATTAAAACTGCTCTGGGCGGCGAGGGGCTTAACGGCTTGCTTTCGGCTCGGTCAAATTCGCTTTTTGGCATTATCAATGGTATAGACTATGAGGTTTATAATCCCAAAACAGATTCGCATATCTTTGAAAATTACACAACAAGAAGTGTAATCAGCCGCAAGAAAAACAATAAGATGAAGCTTCAGGAACAGTTGGGATTGCCAATTGACGGCGAAAAAGCTATGATTGGTATAATCTCAAGACTTGTTGACCAGAAAGGCTTTGACTTGCTTCAAGAGGCAATGGGCGAGCTTATGGGTATGGATATTCAGCTTGTGGTTGTAGGAACGGGCGATGCAAGGTATGAGGATATGTTCCGCCAGACAGCGTGGTATAATCCTACTAAGGTTTCTGCAAACATTATGTTCAGCAACGAGTTGGCACACAAGGTTTATGCGGCAAGTGATTTCTTCCTGATGCCGTCTATGTTTGAGCCTTGCGGATTAAGTCAGCTTATCTCGTTTGCATACGGCACAATCCCCATTGTTCGTGAAACGGGCGGTCTTAAAGACACAGTTATCCCGTATAACGAATTCACGGGCGAGGGAACAGGCTTCAGCTTTTTTGCATATAATGCTCACGATATGGTGTCTGCTATTCGTACGGCACTCGGGCATTTTGCAAACAAAGAGGTGTGGAATAAGCTTGTGACAAATGCTATGAAGCTTGATTTTTCGTGGGAAGAGTCAGCTCTTAAATATCAGGAATTATATAATAATCTGATTGGTTAAAATGATGGGGTATCTTAAAAAGATGCCCCATTTTTTCATTATTATATAAAAATTTGAAAAAAGGCTTGCTAAAAAGCGGATTTTGCGGTAGAATTATAGTTGCGCATATTATGTGCATACAATATTATTATACAAATTATGAAAGGTGTGTTTTTTTGAAAAAGACTTCTAAGAATTCGACCGAATATAAAAATAGAAAAGAATTTATAAAAAATGAGATTTCAGGCAAGGTTCGCAGATACTTCGGCAAAACTGTCGAAGCCGCAACAAGTGCCGAAATTTATAATGCCGTAGCCTTCACTATCCGTGACGAGATTATGGAAAAATGGATTTCATATAAAGAAGAGGCTGACAAAAAGCCTCAAAAGGAGCTTTACTATCTCTCGTTTGAATTTTTGATGGGTAGAGCAATGGGCAATAACCTTATGAACATTATGGAAACAGAGGTTTACCGTGATGCACTTAAGGAATTAAATGTTTCTCTTGACGAAATTGAAGAGCAGGAAAATGATGCAGGACTCGGCAACGGCGGTCTTGGCAGACTTGCAGCTTGCTTTTTAGACTCGCTTACAAATCTTGAACTCCCTGCATTTGGTTGCGGCATCAGATACGAATACGGACTCTTCCGCCAGAAGATTGTAGACGGCTATCAGATTGAGATGCCTGATCCCTGGCTTCAGGGCGGTAATGTATGGGATATTGCAAGACCTGAAGATACCAAAGAGGTTCATTTCGGCGGCAGAATTGAAGAATATATGGAGGACGGCAGATTAAAGTTCCGTCTTGTAGACTATAACACAGTTATTGCAGAGCCTTATGATATGCCAATCACGGGCTTTGACAGCAAGACAGTAAACACATTAAGACTCTGGAAGGCTTGCTCGCCCGAGGTTATAGATATGAAAGAATTTAACCGTGGCGACTACATCAGAGCAAACGAGAACCGTGACCTTGCAGAAGTTATTTCAAAGGTTCTCTATCCCGAGGATAATCATTACGAGGGAAAACTGCTCCGTCTTAAACAGCAGTATTTCTTTGTATCTGCAACAATTCAGTGGATTTTGGCAAAGCATAAGGCTAAAAAGCTTTCTGTGTCACAAATCCCCGAATTTATACAAATTCATATAAATGACACCCATCCGACTATTGCAATTCCTGAGCTTATGCGTATCCTTATGGATGAAGAAGGTCTTGGCTGGGACGAGGCATGGGATATTGTAGGCAAAACCTTTGCATACACTAACCATACCATTCTTTGCGAGGCTCTTGAAAAATGGCCAATGGAGATGGTGGATAAACTTTTGCCGAGAATCGGTCAGATTATTCACGAAATCGACAGACGCCAGAGAGGTGCACTCTGGGAGCGTTTCCCCGGTGACTTTGGTAAGGTTGACTATATGGCGGTTATCGCTCACGGTCAGGTTAGTATGGCAAATCTCTGTCTTACCGCCTGCCATAGTGTAAACGGCGTTGCGGCGCTTCATACCGAGATTTTAAAGGCAGAAACCTTTAAAGATTATTACAGCATTTATCCTTATAAGTTTAAAAATATGACAAATGGTGTTACTTTCCGCCGTTGGCTCTATAAAGCTAACCCCGAGCTTTCAAAGCTTATTACAAGCTCTATCGGTGACGGCTGGGTTAAGGATTACAAACAACTCGATGCGTTAACGCCTTTTGCGGATGATGCGGCATTCTGCGAAAAATTCGCAAAAATCAAGCGTGATAACAAAGAAAAGCTTGCAAAGTATATCCTTGATAATAACGGCATTGTAATCGACCCCGATTCAATGTTTGATGTGCAGATTAAAAGACTTCACGAATACAAGCGACAGCTTTTGAAGGCGATGCACATAATTTACCGCTATCAGAAGATTATAAGCGGCGATACTGCAGGTATGCAACCCGTAACCTATATCTTTGGTGCAAAGGCAGCACCGGGTTATCATATGGCAAAGCTTATAATCAAGTTTATAAACGATATTGCAACAACTGTTAACAACGACCCCAGAGTTAACGGACTTATTAAGGTTGTATTCATCGAAAACTACAGCGTATCAAGTGCCGAAAAAATAGTTGCAGCAGCTGACCTTAGCGAACAGATTTCGACTGCATCCAAAGAGGCATCGGGTACAGGTAATATGAAGCTTATGTTAAATGGTGCACTCACCATTGGAACAATGGACGGTGCTAATGTGGAAATTCGTGAGCAGGTAGGAGATGATAACATATTTATCTTCGGACTCTCTTCTCAGGAAGTTTTAAACATCTATGCAAGCGGTAAATCGCCAAGCTCCGAGATTTATGCAACAAACCCCGTTATCAAGAGAATTATCGATACAATGATAGACGGTACATTCAACAAAGAAAATATCTTCTATGACCTCTATAAATCTCTTGTAATAGGTAATGGCTTTGCAGATAACTATCTATTACTGGCAGATTTTGAATCATACCTCGATGCAAATTCAAAAGTAAAAGACAAATACGCCGACAAACCAGCCTGGACACGCTCAGCAGTAATGAACACAGCCAAAGCAGGCTTCTTCTCAAGCGACCGAACTATAGAGGATTATAATCGAGAAATCTGGCATCTTCGGTAAGCGCTAGAAAATTCAGCAATCTTTGCTTGCCGCTTCGCCTTGTTAACTCGGTTATGTGCACAAAGCACACGCCCTCGTTAACAAGACTTGCGTCAAACAAATCTCACTAAATTTTCGTTGCGCTTTGGGATGGATGGAAATTCGGCAATTTTTGCCTGATGCAAGTTTATTCTTGCGTCGTACATAATGAAGTGAAAAAATAAAAAATATATAAACA
This sequence comes from Clostridia bacterium, assembly GCA_045661045.1. Lineage (GTDB taxonomy): Bacteria > Bacillota > Clostridia > Monoglobales > Monoglobaceae > UMGS1820. The sequence goes on along the minus strand of JAZREZ010000049.1, from coordinate 2,652 downwards.
AAGGTGGAGTAAAATTATGAAAAAGTTATTGGCAATCGTTTTAACATTGGTTCTTGCAATGTCAGTTGTAGCTTGCGGCACAAACAATGCTTCAGACAGCGACTTGGCATATGTTAAGGAAAACGGCAAATTGGTAGTTGGTATTACTGATTTTGCGCCGATGGATTACAAAGACGAAAACGGCGAATGGATTGGTTTTGACGCAGATATGGCAAAGGCTTTTGCACAGTATCTTGGTGTTGATGTTGAATTTACCGAAATCGAATGGGGCAGCAAGGCTTTAGAGCTTAGCGGCAAATCAATCGACTGCGTATGGAATGGTATGACATTAACAGAAGAAGTTCTTGCTGCTATGAGCTGTTCTGTTCCTTACTGCAACAACCAGCAGATAGTTATCATCTCTAAAGAACACGCTGAAAACTACAAGACAGTTGAGGAGTTAAAGAAGCTTAACTTTGCAGTAGAAGAAGGTTCTGCAGGTCAGGATATGGCAGAGGAAAATGAATTCAGATTTACTGCAGTTAAGGACCAGGCTACCGCTGTTATGGAAGTTGCTTCAGGAACAAGTGATGCTGCTATCATCGACTCACTTATGGCAGCAGCTATGGTAGGCGAGGGTACAGCTTACGAAAAGCTTACATATACAGTAGGTCTTAGCAACGAAGAATACGGCGTTGGTTTCCGTAAGGGTTCTGACATTGTTGAGGAATTCAACAAGTTCTTAGAAGAATCAAAGGCAAACGGATTGCTTGACGAAACTGCTGAAAAGTACGGAATTCAGGCAGCGCTCATTAAATAAGACGATAAATTTTCCAAGAGGGTGTAGAGTATGCAGATTTTAGACTCACTTAAAAACTTAATAGAAACTATAATCGCGCAGATGCCGATAGTGTTTCCCGCTCTTAATGTGGGATTTATTCAGACACTTAAGCTGTTTGCAATCACCCTCTTGGGTGCAATTCCGCTTGGGCTTATCATATCCTTTGGCTCGATGTCAAGGTTTAAGCCGCTCAGCGTAGTTACCAAGGTTATTGTATGGATTTTCAGAGGCTCGCCTCTTATGCTCCAGCTTATGATAATATATTATCTGCCCGGACTTGCGGGTAACAACATCTGGGGCGGCGGCGAGGGCGGCAGATTTTTTGCCGCATCCATCGCATTTATATTGAACTATGCGTGCTATTTCTCCGAAATTTACCGAGGCGGAATACAAGGCGTACCTGTCGGTCAGCAAGAGGCGGGACAGGTCTTGGGACTTACAAAATCACAGGTTTTCTTCAAGGTAACCCTTTTGCAGATGGTAAAGCGGATAGTTCCGCCAATGTCCAACGAGATTATTACTCTTGTAAAGGATACCTCTCTTGCACGAATAATCGCACTTCAGGAAATCATCTGGGCGGGCGGTGCTTTTATGAAAAGCTCGCACGGCATCAGCGGACAGATATGGCCGCTCTTCTTTACGGGTGTGTATTACCTGATTTTCTGCGGAGTATTAACTCTGTTGTTCGGTTACATAGAAAAGAAGCTTAATTATTTTGAGTAGGTGAAAACTGTGAGTATATTAGAAATCAAAAATCTGAAAAAGAGTTTTGGAAAGGTCGAAGTCTTAAAAGGTGTAGACTTTTCTATGAACGAGGGCGAGGTTGTTTCCATAATAGGCTCTTCGGGAAGCGGAAAAACTACCCTTTTGCGTTGTATAAATTTTTTAGAGCGTGCAGATGAAGGTCAAATAATCCTCGACGGCGAGCTTTTGTTTGACGGAAGCTCCGAAAAAAAGGCAACCGCCGCTGAAATCCGTAAAAAACAGCTCAATTTCGGGCTTGTTTTTCAGGATTTTAATCTTTTCCCGCAATACAGCGTTATCGATAATGTAATGCTTGCACCCAAACTTCTTGCAAAAGAAGACCCCGATTTTAAAGCAAACAAAAAAGAAATCTACGAAAAAATCCGCACCGATGCGGAAAATATTTTAGAGCGTGTTGGACTTTCGGATAAACTTCATAACTTCCCGTGTGAACTGTCGGGAGGACAGAAGCAGAGAGTATCAATCGCAAGAGCGCTTATCTTAAAACCCAGAGTTTTGTTCTTTGACGAACCAACCTCTGCACTTGACCCCGAGCTTACGGGCGAAATTTTAAAGGTTATCCGTTCTCTTAAAAACGAGGACATAACTATGATTATCGTAACTCACGAAATTGATTTTGCAAAGAATGTCAGCGACAAAATCATCTTTATGGCAGATGGCGTCATAGAAGAAGAGGGTACGCCTTATGAGGTAATCGACAACCCCAAATCCGAGCGTACTCGTCTATTTTTGCAAAATTTGTTCGATAAATAGAAAAAATTTAGTTAATATTTTAACAAAATTTTTATAAAAAAGACTTGTATATTTTTAGAATATGAGGTAAAATATACATTGCAGTAATTAAACATATGAAAAAATTATTATTTATATATTCAGGAGGTTTTTACTATGTCAGTAAAAGTTGCTATTAATGGTTTTGGTCGTATCGGTCGTTTGGCATTCCGCCAGATGTTCGGTGCAGAAGGTTATGATGTTGTTGCTATCAACGACTTAACAAAGCCTTCAATGCTTGCTCATCTTTTAAAGTATGATACCGCTCAGGGCGGATACTGCGGCAAGATTGGTGA
>JAZREZ010000048.1:0-10115 GCA_045661045.1 Clostridia bacterium | reverse complement strand
CAAACGGAAACAACTCGGGAAGAAAAGTTTTACTTTAGCAAAACAGCTTTCCATTTTCCATTGTAAATAATATTCGGTTGAAAAACCGAATATTATTTACGGGGTGGTTTTGTGAAACAGATACTTAAAATTGCATTTGTGTATATCGGTTTGATTATCGGGGCAGGGTTCGCATCGGGCAGAGAAATTTTAGAATATTTTAACCTCGCTTCAAGCACCAATTTTTCAGGCATCCTGATAGCGACCGCATTGTTTGTGTTTATCGCATACATTATTCTTTCAAAGTCGGCAGAGCAAGGCATCAAAACCTTTGACTTATATATCGAATCGGTAGCGGGAAGAGCCGCACCTATTGTCAAATGGTTTATGCTGATATATATGTTCTGCGGACTTTTTGTTATGTTCTCAGGAAGCGGCGCTTTAATCGACAGCATTACATATCTTCCCGATTTTTATGGGGCGGCGCTTATGGCGCTTATCTGCTTTATCGTTTTGAGCTTTGATTTAAAAGGTATAGTTACCCTGAATATGATATTGGTTCCCTTTATGATTTGTGGAATTATTTATGTTGCACTTTGCTCCATATTTGCCGCAACAGATGTTTTTTCGGACGGAACAAATATCGCTCTTTCTGCAGTTTGCTATTCTGCCTATAACACAGTGACGGCAGGGGCGGTGCTTGTGCCGCTCTCTGAAAATGCCAGCCTTAAGGAAATTAAAATATCTGCGCTTCTTGGCGGGTTTATTATAGGCATTTTGATATTTCTTGTGTGGACAGCAGTAGGCATTAACCTTGACAATCTTTTTGACAGCCCTCTTCCTATGCTGGAACTTGCCGCATTCTGCGGAAAAAGCGCAAAAAGAGTTTATTCTCTGGTGCTTTTTATGGCTATCTGCACAACGGCGGTGTCTTATGGTTTTGGACTGATGTCGCATTTTAGCATCAAAAAACCTTGCGAGAGGGTAATGCTTGCGGGTATATTATGCCTTGCCGCTCTGCCTTTTTCTATGTACGGCTTTTCAAATTTAGTTGCGCAGCTCTATTCGGCATTCGGTTATATCGGTATGCTCTGGATTGCTATGATAATATTCGACAGATACCGCTAAAAAATTTTTTTAAAAAATTTTTTTCGGGCAAAAATCAAAGATGTTGCGAGTGTAAAAATTTTCTGCAACAATATTTTGTGGAAACCAAAAAAATACACAGATTTTGGGCAGATTTTTGATAAATTTAGGTGTTGAATTATTTTAAAATATCTGCTATTATTAGATTTGCAAACATTACAGAATTATTACAAGCATAATTTCAAATGAATTATCTTGTTTTACTAAAGAGAAAAAGGTCGATTTTTATTGGCCTTTTTTATCGCTGGTTTACGGAGGAAATTTTAAGTGGAAGAGTTAAACAAAATCTGGGACAGCGTGCTGTCGCAGATGTCGGAGGAAATCTCTCAGGTATCCTTTAATACCTGGATTAAGCCGATACGGCCCGTCAGACTTACTGCAGACGAAATCATACTTTCGGTTGCGGGAAGCCTCAATAAAAATATGGTTATGACAAAGTTCCGCTCGCTTATCGAGAGTTGTATCGAGTTTGCGGCAGGCAGAGCTTTTAATTTGAATGTCATTATCGAGGACGAAAAAACCGAGAAAAAGACAGAAACTGTAAGTGAGGAGCGTACAAGCACATTAAATTCACGCTACTCCTTTGAAAATTTTGTCATTGGCGGCAACAACAATATGGCGTGTGCGGCTGCTATGGCGGTTGCAGAGGATCCCGGCAGAAAGTATAATCCGCTCTTTCTTTATGGCGGAAGCGGACTTGGAAAGACGCATCTTTTGCAGGCGATAGGCAATCGTTATCAGGAGCTTTATCCCGACAGAAAGGTTTTGTATACAACAAGTGAAAGATTTACATACGAGCTTGCTCTTGCCATCCGCGAAAAAACCAATCAGGAATTTCGCAACAAGCACAGAGAGGTTAACCTTTTGCTGATTGACGATATTCAGTTTTTACCTACGAAAGAGCTTGCTCAGGAGGAATTTTTCAATACCTTTAACGCTCTTTACGAGGCGGGAAACCAGATAGTTCTGACATCGGACAGACTTCCGTCTGAAACTCCGCACCTTACTGACAGATTAAAAAGCCGTTTTAACTCGGGACTTTTAGCTGATGTTCAGCCGCCCGACTACGAAACAAGACTTGCGATTTTGAGAGCTAAAATCGAGGCTGAATATTTTACCTTTGACGAAGAGATAATCGAATATGTGGCAGAAAATATCCGTTCAAATGTCCGTGACCTTGAGGGTGCAGTTAAGCGTATTTTGGCTTATGCGGGCATTGAGAGAACAAATACCATCTCAATTGAGCTTGCACAAAAAGCACTTAAAGAGATTTTGTCAACACTTCCTCAGCGAAACATTACAACCAAAGTAATAATCGACGAGGTTGAAAAATACTATCATCTGCCGCAAGGCTCGCTTGTTACAAAAAAGCGTTCAAATGATGTGGCGTTTCCAAGACATATTGCAATGTATCTTGCAAGAGAGGTGCTTGGCGAATCATTCCCGCAGATAGGCGAGGAATTTGGCCGTGACCATTCAACTGTTATGAGTGCCGTTAAAAAGGTAAAGAACAATTTAAGCGGTGATAAAGAGCTTGCGGAAAAATTACAGGAGCTTGTAGATAACATCCGCAAAAACTGATAGGAAGATATTTATGAAATTAAATGACACGATTGCGGCGATAGCCACCCCGAGAGGTCTGGGGGGCATCGCCATTATTCGCATAAGCGGGGCAAATGCCGAACAAATTTTATCTAAGATAACGGATGCGAGAGTTTGTGAGTTTGAAAGTCACAAGCTCGTTTTGTGTAAAATCAAGGCAAACGGACTCTTGATTGACGAGGCGCTTATATCTGTTATGCGCGCTCCCAAATCCTATACCGGCGAAACGGTTGCAGAGATTAACTGTCACGGCGGATACCTTGCCGCTGATAAAATTTTAACCGAGCTTTTAAAATGCGGCGCAAGGCTTGCAGAGCCCGGCGAATTCACAAGAAGAGCCTTTATCAACGGAAAAACAGACTTAAACGGAGCAGAAGCCGTTATGGATTTGATGAATGCTCATTCCGAGTCGGGACTTCACAATGCGGCAATGTCGCTTACAGGCAAGCTTTCTCAAAAGATTTTTGAGCTTCGTGAAAAGGTTATGGGTATCGCGGCGCATATATCTGCGGTTGCTGATTATCCCGATGAGGTTGACCCTCCCGAAAACGAGGAGCTTTTGGCATCGCTTGAGGGTATCAAGGCTGATATTGAAAAAATGCTCAAAGGCTTTGATACAGGCAGAATTATGCGTGACGGCGTGGCAACTGCGATAGTCGGCAAACCCAATGTGGGTAAGTCCTCGATATTAAATGCTCTGCTTCGGTTTGACAGAGCGATTGTTACAGATATTCCCGGCACAACCCGTGATACAATCGAAGAATATATAAATGTCGGCGGTATATCCTTAAAGCTTATGGACACCGCAGGAATACGCAACGCATCAGACGAGGTCGAAAAAATCGGTATCGAGCGTTCTAAAGAAAGTGCGCAGAATGCAGATTTGTGTCTTTTCGTGGTAGACTCTTCCGAAGAGCTTACCGATGAGGATAAAGAAACGGCAAAGGCACTCGATGGCAAAAAGACAATCCTTATAATGAACAAGACGGACAAAAAAGAAAAGGTTACCGAAGAGCAGGCGACAGAGGATTTAAAGATTAAACCCGATGGTGTAATCCGCACATCTGCGCCAAAGGGGAACGAGGCAACGGGTATTGATGCCCTTGAAGAGTTGATTGCAGAGATGTTTACGACGGGCAGAATAAATATGAACGATGTTTATATTTCAAACGAAAGACAGAGAGATGCTCTTTTAAAAGCGGGCGATGCGCTTTTAAGGGCGGAAACATCAATCAAAACGGGTGCGCCTTATGATTTGTTGTTTATAGATTTAGAGGATGTAATCTCGGCACTCGGCGAGGTTACGGGCGAAACTGTGCAGGAGGAGATTATTGACAAAGTATTTGCATCGTTCTGCGTAGGAAAATAAGGAGAAAAAATGTCAAATATTTCAGTATCATACGAATTTATAGATAAATATGTCAGGTTTACAAAGCCTGAATATATACAAATTTATCTTTATGTAAGCTATATATTTAAAAAAGACGGAGTTTTTCCAACCCCTGCTGAAACCGCAAAAGCGCTTGGCGTTTCGGAGGCAAAGGCAGAGTTTGCCTTTGAGTATTGGGAAAGCCGTGACGAATTCATACAAGAGGAGGGCGTGTATTCTCTGAAAGGAGAAGAGATGCCCGAAAAAACTCAAAAAGCGGTTAAAAAGAGCAAAACAAGCCGTGTTTTATCAAGCAAGCCGTCATATTCTCAGGCAGAGATTGATGCGGTTGCCGCTAACAATAAGCAGGTTTCGGCTCTGTTTTATCAGTGCGAAACAATTCTTCACAAGATACTTACCGCTTCGGATATGGAGATGTTGTATTCCTTTCACGATTGGCTGGGGCTTCCTGTAGAAGTTATAAGTATGCTTTTGTCTTATGCCGAGAGAAAGGGCAAAACTACCAAAAGATACCTTGAAACCGTTGCGATAGATTGGGCAGACAAGGGTATTGATACCTTTGAGGCGGCAGAGGAATACATAACTCAGCTTGAGGCAAACGACAGTGCAGAACATGCCGTTCGGTCAATACTCGGGATTTATGACAGAGCGCTCAGCACAACCGAGAAAAAATACATAAACATATGGGTAAAGGAGCTTAACATCCCAACCGAGCTTATAGCCTATGCCTATGATAAAATGATAGATGCAATCAACAAAGTAAAGCTCAGCTATATGGACAAAATGCTTCAGGACTGGACAGAAAAGGGGCTTAAAACGGTTGAAGAGGTTAAAAAAGCAGATGAAGAGTATTTTGTTTCAAAGCCTCCCAAAAAGCAGAGGAGAGGAACTTATACCGAAGAGGGAACGGATTATACTAAGCTTGAAGAAGATATTTTCAGCACATTTTTAGACGAGTAAGGAGGCGTTGTTGTGAAATCAGCATATTCGCTGGCAAATCAGGAGATTGCCGAAATACGAAAAAGAAATAAAGAAATTCAGCGCCGCCGTGAAGACGAGGTGCGTGAAAAAATGCCCGAGTTTGCCCTGGTTGAAAGACAGCTTGCGGCGGGCGGGCTTTCGCTTGCAAGAGCGGTTCTTGACGGAAAAAGCAATGTTGCAACCGCAAGAGCGTATATAGAAGAAGCGCAAAACAAGAAAAAAAGCATATTAAGTCAGCTTAATCTGCCGTCTGATTATCTTGACGAGATACATTCCTGCAAAAAGTGCAGAGATACGGGCTTTGATGAAAATGGCAGAAGATGCGAATGTTTGAAAAAGATGATTTCAAAATATGTGGGGGTAAATTCAAACCTCACCGAATCAATGAAAGAGCAAACCTTTGAAGTGTTTGATTTTTCGCTTTTTGAAACTCAACCCGATGTTAAGGGCAAAGCAATTCTGGACTTTGCAAAAAAGAGCTTTGATATAGCGCGCAAATTTGCAGATACATTTGATACAACACACGAAAATCTTTTCATCTACGGCAAAGCAGGGGCGGGCAAAACTTACCTTTCTTCCTGCATTGTAAACCGAGCGCTTGAGAGAGGGCATTCGGTATATTATCAATCGGCGTTCAATCTTCTTGATATGTGCGAAAAGCTGAAGTTCGGGAGATTTGACGAGGAAGAAGCGACAGATGCCGATTATGCAATAAAGTATGCGTATAATGTTGATTTGCTCGTAATTGACGATTTGGGAACAGAATTTATAAGCGGATATTCATCAGCCGCACTTTTTGATATAATCAACTCAAGACTTGTTTCAAAAAAGAGTACGGTTATATCCTCAAATCTTGATACTGACAAGATAAATAACGAGTACGGAACCCGACTTGCATCAAGAATATCGGGTGACTACACTAAAATTCCGTTTCCGGGAATGGATTTGCGAAACAGAAGAAAATAACGGGTGTCCAAAAGGACACCCGATTTTTTATGCTATAAAGCAATTCCTGCAAGATACTCGTTTTCTCTGTCGTAGCTTAGAATTTTCGCATCGGCGCATTTTCCGCAAAGGTCTTTGTCTGAAGTTGCCCTGACCTCCATATAGTTTGGGGTATATCCTATAAAGAGATTTCCCTTTTTCTGTTCAAAAAGTACGGGCAGAGTTCTGCCAATATAGCGTTTATAAAAATCTTCTTTCATATTTGCCGCCAAATCAAGCATTATATGGGTGCGGCGGTTTTTTTCATTTTCGTCTACCTGATTTGGAAGAGTTGCGGCGATTGTTCCCTCTCTTTTTGAGTAAGGGAATATGTGCATCTGCGAAAAGCCGATTTCCTCGCAGAAGGCTTTTGATGCTTCAAAGTCAGCCTCGGTTTCGCCGGGGAATCCCACTATCAAATCCGTAGTAATTGCCACATCCAAAAAGCTGCTGCGAAGATTTTTAACCGCAGTTCTGAAATCGTCTGTTGAATATCTTCTGCGCATTGCCTTTAATGTGTTATCGCAGCCGCTCTGCAGCGACAGATGAAACTGCGGACATAAGTTTTTGAGCTTTGACGCACGGCGCACAAACTCCTCGTCTATCATAACAGGCTCTAAAGAACCAAGCCGAAGCCTTTTGACATTTGAGCTTTCGGCTACTGCCTCAATTACATCTATAAGTTTTGTGCCGTCATTTAAGTCCTTGCCGTAAGAGCCGATGTGTATACCCGTCAGCACTATTTCGCCGCAATTACTTAAAATGGCTGCCTCTTTTTTTATGTTGTCAAGGCTTCGCGAGCGGACAGGACCTCTTGCATAAGGAATTTTGCAGTATGAACAAAAATTGTTGCAACCGTCCTCGATTTTTATTTCGGCTCTTATTCTGCTTTGACGATGTACTATGCCAAGCTCTTCAAACTCGGTTTCCTTTAAAATGTTTTCTATCTTTTCGGTCTTTTTTCCGCAAAGCGCCGCCTCGCACAGCGAAACAATCTCATCTCTGTGCTTGTTGCCGATTAAAACATCAATGTTTTCGGTTTTAAGGCTTTCAGGCTCGGTCTGCGAAAGACAACCCATAACCGCTAAAACTGCGTTGGGATTTTCGCGCCTTGCCTTGCGTATAAGCTTGCGGCTTTTTGCCGCACCCGTACCCGTAACGGTGCAGGTGTTAATTATTAAGATGTCGGCACACTTTTCGTTTGTTACAGTGTAGCCCGCATCCGTAAAAAGCTGAGAAAGCGCCTCGCTTTCATAGAAATTTGTTTTGCATCCTAAGGTTATAAATTTGACTGTAATTTGTGATACCCCCCTTGCTTTTTTATGAAATATATGGTACAATTGGAATAGTGCATAAATAAGTAATAATAAATGCCTGAAATTATTATATAATTATTAATTGACTATTGCAAGAAAAAAGTATATAATTTATATGATATATTATAAAAAATCGGAGGTTTAACTCAATGAAGGAATTTACAGTTGTTTTAAGTTCAATTAACGATGTTAAGAATTTTGTAAATGTTGTTACTAAATATGAGTATGAAATAGACTTGACTTCTGGTCGTTATGTAGTAGACGCAAAGTCAATCATGGGAATTTTCAGCCTTGACCTTACAAAACCGATTAAGGTTGAAGCTCACGGCGAAGATTGCACAAGCCTTTTGGCAGAGCTTGATGCATACATTCAGAAATAAGAAATATAATCCCTGCATAGCAGTATGCGGGGATTTGTCGCGTTTTAAATACGGAGAATATTATGCATAATAAGTTTATGAACGCCGCTTTGCTTGAGGCGAAAAAAGCAAAAGACAGCGGTGAGGTTCCCGTAGGAGCCGTTATTGTGAAAAACGGCGAGATTATTGCAAGAGCGCATAATTTATGTGAGTCGCATAAAAATCCGATGCTTCACGCAGAGGTTGTGGCGATAGAAAAGGCGCTTAAAAGTCAGGGCGATATGCGGCTTGACGATTGCGATTTGTATGTTACGCTTGAGCCTTGCGTTATGTGTTGCGGGGCGATTGCAAATGCAAGAATAAGGCGGTTGTATTTCGGTGCATATGATAAATTGGCGGGCGGGGTTGTTTCAAAGCATTGCTTGCTTGACAGCACAGAATACTACTGTGGAATTATGGAAAATGAATGTGGTCAGATACTGACAGAATTTTTCCGTGATTTAAGATAAGTTGTAAAATAATTAAAATACCATATAAATTTTGGAGGTACAATATGTCAAAGAAGTTTGTATACCTTTTTAGTGAAGGTGACGCATCAATGAGAGAGCTTCTCGGCGGTAAAGGTGCAAACCTTGCTGAGATGACTAAGCTTGGTCTCCCTGTTCCTCAGGGATTCACCGTTTCAACTGAGGCTTGTACTCAGTATTATGAAGACGGCAGAAACATCAACGAGGACATCCAGGCTGAAATTATGGAAAACATCACAAAGATGGAAGCTATCTGCGGTAAGAAGTTCGGAGATAAGGAAAATCCTCTTCTCGTATCTGTTCGTTCAGGTGCAAGAGCGTCTATGCCCGGTATGATGGATACCATCTTAAACCTCGGTCTTAACGAGGATGTTGTTGAAACTATGGCTGCAAAGTCAGGCAACGCAAGATGGGCTTGGGACTGTTACAGAAGATTTATTCAGATGTATTCAGACGTTGTTATGGAAGTTGGTAAGAAGTACTTTGAACAGCTTATCGACGAAATGAAAGAAGCTAAGGGTGTAACTCAGGATATCGAGCTTACTGCTGATGACCTTAAGGTTCTTGCAGGACAGTTCAAAGACGAGTACAAGAACAAGATTGGTAAGGACTTGCCCGCTGATCCTAAGGAACAGCTTATGGGTGCTGTTGAAGCGGTATTCCGTTCATGGGACAACCCCAGAGCAAACGTTTACCGTCGTGACAACGATATCCCTTATTCATGGGGTACAGCCGTTAACGTTCAGATGATGGCGTTCGGTAATATGGGTGACGACTGTGGTACAGGTGTTGCATTTACAAGAGATCCGGCTACAGGTGACAAGGGCCTTATGGGTGAATTCCTTGTTAACGCTCAGGGTGAAGACGTTGTTGCAGGTGTTCGTACACCTATGCCTATCGCTCAGATGGCTGAAAAGTTCCCTGAAGCATTTGCTGAATTCAACGAAGTTTGCGCAAAGCTTGAAGACCACTATCGTGATATGCAGGATATGGAATTCACTGTTGAAAACAGAAAGCTCTATATGCTCCAGACAAGAAATGGTAAGAGAACAGCTAAGGCTGCTTTAAAGATTGCTTGTGACTTGGTTGACGAGGGTATGATTGATAAGAAAAAGGCAGTTGCTATGATCGACCCAAGAAACCTTGATACACTTTTGCACCCTCAGTTTGATGCAAAAGCATTAAAGGCTGCAACTCCTGCAGGCAGAGGACTTGGTGCATCTCCGGGTGCTGCTTGCGGTAAGGTTGTATTTACTGCAGAGGATGCAGAAGCTTGGAATGCAAGAGGCGAAAAGGTAATCCTCGTTCGTCTTGAAACTTCACCTGAAGATATTACAGGTATGAAAGCTGCTCAGGGTATCCTCACTGTTCGTGGTGGTATGACATCACACGCTGCCGTTGTTGCTCGTGGTATGGGTACTTGCTGCGTATCAGGTTGCGGCGAAATCAATATGGACGAAGAGAACAAGAAGTTCACACTTGCAGGCAAGACCTACAACGAAGGTGACTTTATCTCAATCGATGGTTCAACAGGTAACATCTATGATGGAATTATCGCTACAGTTGATGCTGAAATCGCAGGCGAATTTGGCAGAATTATGGAATGGGCTGATGAGTTCAGAACACTTAAGGTTCGTACAAATGCAGACACTCCCGCTGATGCTAAAAAGGCTCGTGAGCTTGGTGCAGAGGGTATCGGTCTTTGCCGTACAGAGCATATGTTCTTTGAGGCTGACAGAATTGCTGCATTCCGTGAAATGATTTGTGCAGACACTGTTGAAGAAAGAGAAGTTGCACTTGAAAAGATTCTTCCTTATCAGCAGGGCGACTT
>JAZREZ010000047.1:0-13110 GCA_045661045.1 Clostridia bacterium | reverse complement strand
TATTACTTATCTTACAAAAAAATGCCGCAAGATGCTTGACGAGGCGGGCTGGCAAACTGCAAAAATTGTGGTTTCAAATTCACTTGATGAATATATCATCCGTGACATTTTAAGGCAGGGGGCAGCGGTTGATTCGTTCGGAGTTGGCGAGCGTCTTATAACCTCTAAATCAGAGCCTGTTTTCGGCGGTGTATACAAATTGGTTGCCGTAGAGGAAAACGGCGAGATTGTTCCCCGCATAAAGATAAGCGAAAATGTAGCAAAGATTACCACACCGTATTTTAAAAAGGTGTACAGATTATATTCAAAGGAAACGGGCATGGCGCTTGCCGATGTTTTAACCACCTACGATGAAACCATAGATGCGGACAAGCCCTGCGAAATATTTGACCCGAACAATACATGGAAGCGCAAAACCATCACAAATTTTGTGGCAAAGGAGCTTCAAGTACCGATATTTGAAAAGGGTAAGTGCGTTTATGAATCGCCAACCCTTGATGAAATAAAGCAGTATTCTAAAGAGAGTATTGAAAAAATCTGGGACGAGGTAAAGAGATTTGAAAATCCGCACACCTACTATGTTGATATGTCCCAGAAGCTATGGGATATAAGATATAAGCTTTTATCCGGTATGAACTGTAAATAATTTTTTTAACATAAAAACTCACCCGAAAGGATTGGTGCAAAAATGGCAACTGAAATGGAAAACTATAACCTTGGTAGATTGGGCGTTATCGGTATGCGTGGTTGCGAGGAGATGACTCAAAAGGTAAACGAGCATCTTAAGAACTTTAACAAGGACATAATCGATGACGATTTTGAAACCTTTGTAATTCCCACAAGCTGTCCGAGGTTTGGAACAGGTGAAGCTAAAGCTATGATACTTCACTCTATCAGAACATATGATATTTATATCATAATGGATGCGTTTAACTACGGCGTAACCTACGATATGTACGGAAAAGAGCATCCGATGAGTCCTGATGATCATTTCCAGGATTTAAAGCGTGTAATTTCAGCTATGGGCGGAAAGGCGAGAAGAATTACCGTAATTATGCCTATGCTCTATGAGGGTAGACAGCACAAAAGACTCGGAAGAGAGTCGCTTGACTGCGCTATGGCGCTTCAGGAGCTTGCGGCTATGGGCGTCAGCAATATTTTGACCTTTGATGCTCATGATGCAAGAGTACAGAATGCAATTCCCGTATGTGGATTTGAAAATGTTCATCCTACATACCAGATGATAAAGGCGTGCCTTAAGTATGATGCAAACATCATTCTTGATAAGGATACAACTATGATTGTATCTCCCGATGAGGGCGCTATGGGAAGATGTATGTATTATTCATCAGTTCTTGGAATGAACCTCGGTACATTCTATAAGCGCAGAGATTATTCAACAGTTGTAAACGGCAAGAACCCAATCGTTGCTCATGAATTTTTGGGCAATGATATTGCGGGCAAGGACATTATTGTAGTTGACGATATGATTGCGTCGGGTGAGTCTATGATAGATGTCGCAAAGGAACTTAAAGCAAGAAAGGCAAACAAGGTTGTTGTATTCTCCTGCTTTGGACTTTTTACCGAGGGTGTTGCTAAATTCGACAAAGCATACGAAGATGGGGTAATTGATGCGGTGTTTACAACAAATCTTGTGTATCGCCGTCCGGAACTTAAAGACTGTGCGTGGTATCACGAGGTTGATATGTCAAAGTATATTGCCCTCATTATCAAGCGATTGAATGACGAAGATTCAATCAGCGATTTGCTTACACCTATTTCAAGAATTGAAAAGATACTTGAAAGATACAGAAACGATCAATAAAGCGAGTGGTAATCAGATGAGCACACGACATATTTCTGCTGAAGAAATGTCACGGCAGAGAGAGTTTATAACAAAAATTAAACAAGGCTTTAAGGGGGTACGCCCCCTTGCTTTTGTTGAAACCTATGGTTGTCAGCAAAATTCAAGTGACAGTGAAAAAATCAAGGGTATGCTCTTTGATATGGGCTTTGATTTCTGCGAAAATTATGAGGATGCCGATTTTATACTCTACAACACCTGTGCAGTAAGAGAGAATGCAGAACTTCGGGTGTTTGGAAACATCGGCGCACTTAAGCATTTGAAACGCAGAAAAGAAAATATTATAATTGCAGTCTGCGGATGTATGATGCAACAAGAACATATTGCAAAGCAGATAAAGTCAAAGTACAAGCATGTGGATTTGGTTTTCGGAACGCACGCACTTTATCGCTTCCCCGAACTTCTGGATAATGTTTTATCGGGCGGCAGAGTGTTTGAAACCGAAAATGAGGAAGGCTCTGTCTTTGAAGATATATCATATAAAAGGGATGACATACCCCTTGCTAAAATTCCCATAATGTATGGCTGTAATAATTTTTGCACCTATTGCATCGTACCTTATGTAAGAGGCAGAGAAAGAAGCAGAGATGCAGAAAATATACTTTCAGAGGTCAGAGAGGTCGCTGAAAAAGGCTATCGTGAGGTTATGTTGCTCGGACAGAATGTAAATTCATACGGCAACGATTTAACGGACGGATTAAGCTTTTCGGAGCTTTTAAGAGAGGTTTGCAAGGTAGATGGGATTGAAAGGGTAAGATTTATGACATCGCACCCTAAGGATATTTCGGATGAGGTAATCCTTGCAATGAAAGAAGAAGCTAAAATCTGTAATCAACTGCATCTGCCCATACAATCGGGCTCGGACAGAATTTTAAAGCTTATGAACCGAAAGTATACCAGGGCGCAGTATATGGAGATAATAAACAAGGTTAAAACTGCAATCCCCGATGTCGTGCTGACTACCGATATAATTGTAGGATTTCCCGGTGAAACTCAGGAGGATTTTGAAGAAACCCTTAATGTTCTCAAAGAAGTGGAATATGATACAATCTTTTCGTTCATTTATTCAAAGCGTGAGGGAACCCCTGCCGCAAAAATGGAGGATTGTATGTCCGAAAAACAAAAACACGATAATTTTGACGAGATGCTGCGTGTGCAGAATGAAATTTCAAAGCGCAAAAATGATGCTTATTTAAATACTGTCCAGAAAGTTCTTGTAGAGGGACAGAGTAAAACCAACGAAGATACGCTAACGGGCAGAACCGAGGGCGGTAAGGTGGTAAACTTTAATGGTGATAAATCACTTGTCGGACAGTTTGTAAATGTAGAGATAACAAAATGCCAGACATGGTCATTGTTTGGCGATATAACAGAAAGGAATGTCTAATATGTCAAAGGAACAGATTTTTGAAAAAGCAAAGGAACTTGCAGACCTCATCGCACACAGCGATGAAAAGAAAGCGGCTCAGGAGGCAAGCCGTATGCTGATGGAGGATACAGAGGCGTCTGACCTTATAAGCGGATATAACGACAAAAGAGAGGCAAAGCTTAAGGAATTTGAGGGCAAAGAGCCGACTAAAGAAGAGATTGAAGAGGTTAATGAATATTTGCAGCTTGAATTTAACAAGATTATGGAAAATGCAGTTATCAAAGAATATGTAAAAGCATCAAGAGTATTTGAAATGATGCTTACTCAAATGGATAACATTATAAAGACAGGACTTTCAGACGGAAGCGGCTGCAGCGGTTCTTGTTCATCTTGCAGCGGATGCCACTAAAAACCGGAAAATTGAAATAAGAGAGGAGGAAAGCCGATGGAGATTATCAACAGAAATGACCTTACGCCTATGATGGGGCAGTATATGGATGTTAAAGATGAATATAAAGACTGCATCCTTATGTATAGACTAGGCGATTTTTATGAAATGTTTTTTGATGATGCCGAGATTGCATCAAGAGTGTTGGATATTACGCTGACGGGCAGAGCTTGCGGGCTTCCTGAACGCGCTCCTATGTGCGGCGTTCCTTTTCATGCGGCGGATTCGTATATTTCAAAGCTGGTGCTTGCAGGATATTCGGTAGCCGTTTGCGAGCAGATGGAAGAAGAACCTCAGGATGGAAGCAAAGTAGTTCGCCGTGAGGTTGTAAGGGTTGTAACACCGGGCACAATTATGGATAGCGGTGCTCTTGATGCTACAAAAAATAACTATTTAGCTTCAATCTGTCTTGACAAGCGTGGCGGAGCAATCGCTTTTGTGGATATTACTACGGGTGAATGCTCTGTGACCGAGCTTTCGGATAAAAACTTTAAAACCCAGCTTTTGAGCGAACTTGTTAAATATACTCCGTCTGAGGTTATAATGAACCTTGAATGCTATGAAGACAGCGAGCTTGTTGACTCGGTTAAGGATAAAACTCATGGTGTTGTTCATAATTTCAGGAATTGGGCATTTGATATAAACGAAGCATCCAATCGGATTGCGCAGCAGTTTGGCAGTGTAGAGGCTCAGCTTTCAAGCGATAAGCCGTATAGCATAAGAGCGCTTGGCGCAATGCTTGTGTATCTTGAAGAAACACAAAAGACTGACCTTGTAAGCATTACCGGTGTTGATGTTGACAGAGATGCCGAAAGACTTCAGCTTGATATGTATTCGATAAGAAACCTCGAGGTTTTGGAAACTATGAGGGACCGAAACTCAAGAGGAAGTCTTTTAAATACCTTAAACAAAACTTCAACTGCTATGGGCGCAAGGTTGCTTAGAAAAAATCTTACATCGCCGCTTAAAAACAGCGTTGCGATTTTAAATCGTCATATGTCAGTTGATGAGCTTTTAAAAGACCCGATTTTAAGGGCTGAAATGATAGAGGCGCTTTCTAAAATAAGAGATATCGAAAGGCTTATAAACCGCATAGTTTACAAAAACGCAAACTGCGGAGATTTGCTTTCGCTGTCAGTCTCGCTCGCCCAGCTTCCAAAGCTTGTGGAATGTTTAAAGACGACAAACACAAAACTTTTATCAGGTTGTGCGCAAAAGATAGATGTCCTTTCGGATATAAGAAAACTGATAGAAGATAACATAGCAGAGGATGCTCCAACTTCTTTAAGAAACGGAAAGCTCATTAAAAAAGGTGCAAATGCTGAGATTGACCGTCTTAACAATCTTATCACAAACGGTCAGCAGGTTCTGCGTGACCTTATCGAAAAAGAGAAAGAAAAAACGGGCATTAAGATAATGAAGCTTGGCTTTAACAAGGTGTTTGGCTATTATGTTGAAATCAGTAACTCTTATCTTGATATGGTTCCCGATTACTTTATAAGAAAGCAAACCTTAACGGGTGGCGAAAGATACATAACTCCCGAGCTTAAAGAGGTTGAAGAAGAGGTTTTGACAGCAAGCGAAAGAATTGTGGATATGGAATATGAACTCTTCTGTCAGGTAAGAGAGCAGGTTGCGGCGGCGTATGACAGAGTGTGCGAAACCTCAAATATCATTGCTATGGTGGATATGCTCTGTTCCTTTGCAACTGTTGCAGAGCGCAATAACTATGTCTGCCCAACAATGAATATGTCGGATAAAATCGTCATTAAAAACGGCAGACATCCCGTAGTTGAAAAACTGATAAAAAAGGGAAGCTTTATTCCAAATGACATAACAATTGACAATCGTGAAAATCAGATAGCGATTATAACGGGGCCCAATATGGCGGGTAAATCGACATATATGAGGCAGGTTGCCATAATTACACTTATGGCGCAGGCGGGCAGTTTTGTTCCCGCAGACAGTGCCGAGATTGGCATAGTTGATAAAATCTTTACAAGGGTTGGTGCGTCCGATGATTTGGCGTCGGGGCAGAGTACCTTTATGGTAGAGATGACAGAGGTTGCGTATATTTTGGATAACGCAACTGACAAGAGTCTTATAATTCTTGATGAAATCGGCAGAGGAACAAGCACCTATGACGGACTTGGTATTGCGTGGGCGGTTGTTGAACATATTGCGGACGCTAAAAAGTGCGGAGCAAAAACCTTGTTTGCAACACATTATCACGAATTGACTCAGCTTGAGGATAAAATTCCAAATGTCAGAAATTATTGCATAGCGGTAAAGAAGCGCGGCGACACAATAAGCTTTTTAAGAAAAATCATAAGAGGCGGCGCTGATGAGAGCTACGGCGTTGATGTTGCGGCTCTTGCGGGCGTAAAAAAATCTGTGGTAAATCGTGCCAAAGAGATAGTTGCATCGCTTGAGTCGGCTGATGAAAATGAAGTAAAATCTGCAAAGATTAAGACAATGGTTCAAAAGTACGATGATGACCAGATAGGCTTTTTAAGCAAGGCAGACAACGGGGTTTGTGAAGAGCTTCGCAATATGGATTTAAATTCTATGACGCCGATGCAGGCGCTTACAACTCTTTATGATTTGCAGGCAAAGGCGAAAAACGATTAAAAGGTGGTGAGCAGATATGGCAGAAATCAAGGTATTATCGCAAGCGGTTGCTGATAAAATTGCGGCAGGCGAGGTAGTTGAAAGACCCGCATCGGTTGTGAAAGAATTGGTTGAAAATTCAATAGATGCAGGTGCAACCTCGATAGAGGTTGAGATACGCAAGGGTGGAATTGAATATATGCGTATCTGCGACAACGGCTGCGGCATAGAAGAAAGTCAGGTAGAAACTGCCTTTCTGCGCCACGCTACAAGCAAATTGCGTCAGGTTGAGGATTTGTATTCAATCGGCACGATGGGTTTTCGAGGCGAGGCTCTTTCAAGCATTTGCGCAGTTGCTGAAGTTGAGGTTATCACCAAAACAGTTGATTCGCAAGAGGGCGTATTTTTGCGCCTTGAACACGGCAAAACAACAGAAAAAGAAAATATCGCCTGTGCTGACGGCACAACAATGGTTATAAAACGCCTTTTTGAGAACATACCCGCAAGAATGAAGTTTTTGAAAAAAGATTCAACCGAAACGGGTTATGTCGGGGATGTTTTAAGCCGTATTGCACTTGCAAATCCGAATATTGCATTCTCGTTTATTGCAGACGGAAAAGAGGTTTTTGCAACCTCGGGCGATAATAATTTAAAAAATGTTATATTAAAGCTTTATGGCATTGACCACGCAAAAGCAAGTATAAGCGTTGATTATATGCAAGATAATATAAAAGTTTCGGGCGTTGTGGGCAAAAGTGAGCTTGCGAGAGGAAATCGTTCCCGCCAGACACTTATTGTAAACGGCAGATATATAAAAAGCCATGTCGTTTCAAAGGTGGTTCAGGAGGGGTACAGAAATTCTGTGATGATTGGTAAGTTCCCGTTTTTTGTGCTTAATATAAATTTAGCGCCCGAGCTTGTGGATGTAAATGTTCATCCCGCAAAGACGGAAATTAAGTTTGCCAACGAAAGCCGTATATACGAAATAGTATATCACGCAGTTTCAAATGCCGTAAACGGCGGGGAAAAGCCAGAAAAGAAAGAAATTCCCGCATATACCTTTGAACCTAAAGACCCTACTCCTGAAAAGGTAAACATAAAGCTTGCAAAGGAATACTTAAATACGATAGTTCCTGCAAAAAAGGTGTCTGAAATCCGTGAGGTTGACGAAACACCTCAAATTCCTATGACGGTCAAAGAGGATATCGTGGTAGAAAAACTTATTCCGCCTCAGGAAGAAGTTCCTGTTATAAAAGATATACCATTGCCGATAGGACAGTTTTTAGATACATATATTCTCTGTCAAGAGGGCGAAAATTTATATATGATAGACCAGCACGCCGCTCACGAGCGAATGAGGTTTGAAGCCTTAAAAAAATCTTATTACGAAAACGAGAGGATGTCACAGCTTCTTTTGTCGCCAATGATAATTAAGCTTGATTATTCAGAATGTGCAGAAGTTCTTGGTGCTCTTGATTATTACAAAGGATTTGGTTTTGATATCGAGGATTTTGGTTCAGGCAGTATAATAGTCAATGCAACACCAATCATCGCAGACGAAAAGGCTATTCGTGATTTAATTCTCGAAATTGCAGAAGCCGTTTCACAGATGGGCAAAATAAGTGTAGCTGATTTTGAAGAAAAGGCACTTGATATGATTGCGTGCAAGTACGCAATAAAGGCAAACCACAAATTAAATTCATATGAGATTAAAGACTTAATCGAAAAGGTGTGGGATATGGAAGACAGAGGTATAAAGACTTGCCCGCACGGAAGACCGATAAAGATAGCGTTTTCAAAATTTGAGATAGAGAAGATGTTTAAGCGAAAGGTATAAGCTATGAAACCTGAAATTATAGGCGTTGTAGGGCCTACTGCATCGGGGAAAACGGCGTTTTCCATAGAAATGGCACTTAAAAGAAACGGCGAGATTGTGTCCTGCGACTCTATGCAGATTTATAAATATATGGATATTGGCACGGCAAAGGCAACCGCAGAAGAACAACAGGCGGTTAGACATCATATGATTGATTTTGTGCATCCCAACACGGATTACAGTGTAGCGGATTTTGTAAAGGATGCAAGATGTGCGATTGATGATATTTTAAGCCGAGGTAAAACTCCGGTGCTTTGCGGAGGTACGGGATTATACTTTGACAGCATCATAAACAACATTGAATTTTCAGAGCAAAAATGCGACGAAGAATACAGAAATGAGCTTTTTGAAATGGCAGAAAAAGAGGGGAATATTGCAGTGCATAAGTTGCTTGAAAGTATTGACCCTATTGAAGCTCAAAAGGTGCATCCAAACAATTTGAAAAGGGTAATCCGCGCTCTTGAAATCTGCAAAACCTGCGGGACTACAAAGACCGAGGCGGACAAGCTTGCTGTAAAAGAACCGCTTTACAAAGCCGAAATTTATGGTATGGATATGGAGCGGGAGAGGCTTTATGAGAGAATTAACCGCCGTGTTGATATAATGATAGAAAACGGACTTTTAGCCGAGGTGGATGCCTTGCTTAAAATGGGAATAAGGCGGGACTCTACTGCAATGCAAGCGATCGGCTATAAAGAAATTCTTGAATATTTTGACGAAAAATGTACTCTTGATGATGCCATTGATAAAATAAAGCAGGAGTCACGGCGTTATGCAAAAAGGCAGATGACCTGGTTTAGAAGAAACCCCGACATAATCTGGCAAAAAAGATGATGTTACAAGAGTGTTAAGTTTTAAATACAAATCGCTCAGGATGGTTTACACATAAAAAATAGGTGTTATAATAGGGCTATAGACCTTGTGTCTATGGCTTTTTTATTGTTCTTAAAATTAAGATACCAACTTTTACCAAGGAGGAAGAAAAATGGCAAATTCTAAAGGTAATTTGAAATTGGTATCTCACAGTCGCAAAAATAAAAGAAACACATTTAAGCTTATAGCAGTAATAGTGGCGTTTGTTCTGGCAGTATATTTGCTTGCGGCACTTTTTGTAACCCTCAGCCAAAACTTATCAACAACGGTTGCGCTTAATGGATATATACAAGACTCGGTTGCAACAAACGGCTATGTTTTTCGTGACCAGACAGTGATAAATGCGCCCGGCGGCGGCTATATAGATTTTGTAGCGGCAGAGGGCGAAAGGGTGAAAAAAGGGCAGATTATCGCATATCTTTATCCCGGACAGCCTGATGCCAATGTATCGGACAGAATTAAAAAATTGACCGAACGCCTTTCGGTACTTAAGGGACTGGAGGGGGAGCTTGCGGTCTATACAGACGGAAGCGTAACGATAGAAAAACGAATTGCGGATAAAATGCGTGGCATTTCGGACAAGAGAACACAATTTGATTTAAGCGATATTTCGCAGATAAAGACCGAAATAAACACCCTTATTTCAACAAGAAGTTCAGCAGAACACAGCGAGGGAACAAGTGCCAAATCGGAAGAGATTTATAAGATTGAGCAGGAGCTTCAGGAGCTTAAGGCACAGCTTGGAGTAAACGGAGCTTTGCTTTCGCCAACCGATGGTGTGTTCAGCACAAGAATTGACGGACTTGAAACGATGCTTTCGCTTGACAAGGCGATGGAGGTAACTCCGTCGTATCTTGAAAATTTAAATGTAAACGAGCAATCTACATCACAAATCGTTGAATTTTCACAGCCTGTATGCAAAATAGTTGATAATTATAATTGGTATTATGCAACTGTTATTGATGCAGACAAAATCGGAGAATTGTCTGTCGGTTCTCAGGTTGATATGGCATTTTATGACCTTACAAGCAAGAGTATTGTTGGTAACATAAAACGCATATCCGATAAGGAAAACAACAAGTGCGCCGTAGTCATAAAAACCAATCGTTATGTAGATGGCATATATTCTGTCAGCGAAATAAAGTCAGAACTTATTACGGTGAGTGTTGAGGGAATAAAGCTTCCCGTTGATGCATTGAGAGTAAAGGATGGCGTTACAGGCGTATATGTTATCCGTCTTGATGTGGCAAGATTTGTTCCTGTCAATTTGAACTACCGCAATGATGATTTTGCGATAGTAAGCGCAAAAGAAACGGATGGATTTAAGCTTAAACTGTATGACGAAGTTATAGTACAGTGCAGAAATTTAGAGGACGGCAAGATTGTGAGATAACAGGCGGTGATTTAAGTGGGAGTTTTTGAAAATATCAAAGCGCTGAATAATCGCATTGATGAAATCTGCCAGAAATGCGGCAGAAACAGAGATGAGATAACCTTAATCGCAGTTACCAAGACCAAGCCGATTTCGCTTTTGAAAGAAGCGCAACAAGCGGGGGAGATAAATTTCGGCGAAAATCGCCCGCAGGAAATTGTGAAAAAATATCCCGAGCTTGACGGCATAAAATGGCATCTTATAGGGCAACTGCAGAAAAATAAGGTAAAGCACATAATTGATAAGACAGAGCTTATTCATTCGGTGGACAGTCTTTCGCTTGCTCTTGAGATTGACAAAAGGGCAGGGCAGATTGACAAAGTTCAGGATATTTTAATTCAGGTAAATATCACAAAGGAAGAGAGCAAATCGGGAGTTTATCCCGAAGATGCCGAAGCCGTTATACGAGAAATTTCGGTATTAAAAAATGTCAGAATTAAGGGACTTATGACCATATCAAAAAAAGAATTTGATGTTGAGTCAAACAAAAATACCTTTCGTAAGTTAAGAGAGCTTTCTGAAAAGATAGATGCTTTAAACATCGAAAATGTTTCGATGAAAGAGTTGTCTATGGGAATGACCAATGATTTTGAAGAGGCACTTTCAGAGGGTGCTACGATAATCAGGGTTGGCACAGCCATTTTTGGCGCGCGGGAAATGTAAATTATTTTAAATTATATAAATTTGGGGAGGATAATTATGGGTAGCTTTGTTAATAAAATGCTTAATTTCGTAGGATTTCCGGAGGAGGAAGTTCGTGACGAGTACGAAAACGATAATTTTGTTGAGGACTATGAGCCAAGCGTGTTTGAAAGATTTACTGAAAGACGCAGCAGTCGTGTTGTAAAGCTTCACAATTCGCAGGCACAGATGAGGGTTGTTGTAATGCAGCCTCAGTCATTTGAAGAAGCAAAGGATATAACCAACCACTTAAAGAGTAACAAACCCGTTGTTATAAATCTTGAGTCGGTTGAAAAGACAGTTGCACGCAGAATTATAGACTTTTTAAGCGGTGCAGTATATGCACTTGACGGAGATATCCAGAAAGTATCAAACGGCATATTTGTTATCGTGCCAAGCTCTATTGATATTATGAGCGACGAGATAAGAAATCAGACAAAAAACGCTTTCCCCTGGAGCTGATATGACCGAAGATAAGCTAATCTTGTCAAGGGCAGAGGATGCACTTTATCTGGCGGAAAAAAACTATCAGATAAAAACTGTCGGCTTTTTGAACCCGCACGAGCGTTCTGTGGTATCTAAAAATGTATACCCAAGCGCCGATGTTAAAATTTTATTTGATGGCGGATATTCGGATGCAGAGCGTACGCTTTTTATCGCAAAACCCGAATTTCTTGACTTTGACATAAATTCTGTAATCTGTGTGGTCAAAGTCTTTGGAAGAGAGCTTGATGCTTTAACTCACCGAGATTATCTCGGCAGTTTAATGGGGCTTGGAATAAAGCGCGAAAATATCGGTGATATTTTGGTGTGCGATAAGGGTGCGTTTATATTTGCAAGATGCGAAATTGCAGATTATATAAAAACAAATCTTGAAAAAATCGGCAGACATGGTATAAATACCGAAATCTGTACTGTTGAAAGCGCTGACATTCCCGAGCCTAAAATGCGTGAGATAAGCGGCACGGTTTCGTCGATGAGGCTTGATGCAGTTGTTGCGCAGGGAACGGGACTTGCAAGAGGAAAGGCGCAGGACATAATAAAAGAGGGACTTGTTTCTCTTAATTGGGAGGCTACCGACTCAATTTCTGCAGAAATTAAAGAAGGGGACTTGATTTCTGTTCGCGGTTTTGGTAGAATGAGAGTCAGTGAGATTGGTGGTCTTACCCGAAAATCAAGAATATTCATTAAAATATTAAAGTACGAGTAGGGAACATACAATATGTTCCCTATTACTTACATAGAGGGACTTAATATGATTTACTACATTATTGCACTTGGCTTTATAGCCATTGATATACTAACCAAAATTTCAGCGGAAAATTCCCTTAAGGCGATAGAAACAATTCCGATAATTCAGGATATATTTCACTTAACCTATGTTGAAAACCGAGGCATCGCATTTGGTATGTTTTCAGGCGGCAGGGTTTATTTTGTGATTATATCCTTGATTATTTTGGCTCTTCTTGCCGTTGTTCTTTTAAAAACTCCGAAAGAAAGCCGTACCGTATGGCTTAAAATGGCGACCGCTTTTATCTATGGCGGTGCAATCGGCAATATGGTGGAGCGGATTTTTAAGGGTTATGTGGTTGACTTTTTAGATTTTAGAATAATAGATTTCCCTGTTTTCAATGTGGCAGATATTGCGGTATGTGTAGGTGCGGCAATGCTTATAATTCATTTTCTTATAGCGGAGGATAAAAAGGGTGAATGAACCTATAAAAATCATATCAGAAGAAACAGGAATAAGAATAGACAAATTTTTATCTGAAAAATTTGAAGAACTTACACGCTCCCATGTGCAAAAACTGCTTGATGAGGGAGCGGTGTTGGTTTGCGGTAATTTGGTTAAAGCGAATTATAAAGTTAAGAGCGGTGACGAAATTTCGGTATGTATTCCCGAGCTTAAGGAGCCAGAAATCGTACCTGAAAATATTCCCATAAGTGTAGTGTACGA
>JAZREZ010000046.1:0-5670 GCA_045661045.1 Clostridia bacterium | reverse complement strand
TAAAAGCACTGACAAATAGTCAAAACCTCCGGCTAAGCCGGAGGCTTGATTAAGCCCTAGAAGGGCTTTTTACTGGCAGGCATCTAAAGATGCACTGAATTTCTGGCGTCTGCATTAAACGCCCTGCCGCCCCTAAAGGGGCAATGTATCTTTCTATTCTATCATTTTCGCAGACGATACTGCCCTAATTTGTCAGTTGGAATCCCTCTCTATTGTAGATGTGTGGTCGGCAAACCACTTCTGCTCTATTGGGGGATTCTTTTTTATTTCTTTGCTCTCCGCTAAAGCTTTTTTATTCCCCCGGCATAGCCGGGGGTTGTCTTTGGTACAACCAAAACACACCGCTCAGCGGAAGAATTTCCGCTGGCGGTGCTTACATAGTGAAAATAGCTCAAGACCCGGAACTGTGCCAGCAGACCGATGATGACGAGCAAGGCGGCCTTTGGTTCGCGATCGATAAAAGCAGGAGCATTATCCAATTACAGCGCCCTATAGTGAGGAGCGCCGAAAATCCGCCAGTGAAGTAGCAACTTTGCCTGTTTTTAAGACAATAATTTGACACAGATAAATATATATGCTATAATTAGTTAAAAGGTTTAACCAATTAGGAGCTTGTTATGAAAGTATTTAACAAAGGTTTTAATTTTGGGCAGGACGGGCCGGGAAATCGGCTTGTTTATCATTTGCAAGGGTGCAATATGCGGTGTATATGGTGCTCCAATCCCGAGGGGATGGACTTGGACGGTGGAAAAGAATGTAATGTTCAGGATATTTTTGAAGAGTGCAGACGAAGCAAGATGATGTTCTTTTCGGGCGGTGGAGTTACCTTTACCGGCGGTGAGGCGACGTTGCAGCACACAGAACTTTTGGAACTTTTAAAGTTGCTGAAGAGTGACAATATTCACACCTGTATAGAAACCAACGGAACATCACCAAGACTTCCGGCTTTGCTTGAATACATAGATTATCTGATCATGGATTTTAAGCATTATAACAACGAAGAACTTAAAAAGTATACGGGTATGAGCAATGAAACAATTAAGAAGAATTTTGAAGAAACTTGTAAAAGTGGCAGACAGCAGCATATAAGAATTCCTCTGATAAACGGGATAAACACTAAAAATCCTGATGGCTTTGCCGAGTATTTTTCTAAATTTGATACAACCAATACCGTGTTTGAGTTTTTGACATATCACGAATACGGCAAAGGAAAATGGACAGGGGAATACAAAGTAAAAAATGGGTTTGTTGATCACGGAACCTTAAATAAATTTACAGAAGTTTTTATGCGTTATAATTTAAAGTTAATAAAAACATAGGGAGGTAATTATTATGTACGGAATTTACAAAACAGGCGAGCTGACGCAAATGGCCAAGGCCCTTTACAAAGAGGAAAGAGAAATCAAAAGACTTGACGGCTGGTTTATTGCGAAAGAAACCGAAATGCTGGTTGATGAAAAGTACAAGGACTGTACTCCTGAAGTAAAAAAAGCACATCTTTTGTGTGAAGTTTTAAAGGAACTTCCGATTTTCTTAAGCGACAATGCAATTTTTGTGGGGGCACAGCGGGATGCATTTGCAAAAAGCTATGCACTTATCAATCCGTCATTTACGGTTGAAGGCTTTTCAGGCTATTGTAACCCTATGGCAATATATAACGACATCGAGCCAAACGAGGAGTTTACCAAAGAACGTATAGACAAGGTGCGTTCTTTTACCGCTAAGACAAAAATGGTTGAACTGCTGAACAAAACCTATGGCGAGGCGGAGAATTATACAAAAGAGGTTATCTTCTTTGTTGAGCAGGTAACGGGCCACATCATCCCCGATTTCAGATTTGCATTAAAGCATGGCATTGATGCTATGATCAATGAGGCAAAATCGAAGCAAGGCGAATTTTATGAAGCGGCAGCTATTTCTCTTTGCGGTGTAAAAATCCTTGCAGACAGATATATTAAACTTATTGGCGAGCTGAAAAAATCCTGTAGCAGCGAAAGACTTGCTCAGCTTGCGTTTCTTGAAAAAACACTTACCAATATTTCATCTAGAGGTGCTGAAAATCTTTACGAAGCAATTCAGCTTTATATTCTCTTATGGGAGATTATGTGTATAGAGCAGGCACCAAATCCTTATGCGTTCTCGGTAGGCAATGCAGACAGAATTTTTGAACCGTACAGAAAAGATCTGTCAAGGGAGGAAGCAAGTGAGCTTTTCAAACATTTTCTTGTGTTCTACAATGTTGGTGATAGAAGCTGGGCAATTTCTCAGAATGTACTGATCAGCGGCAGGGATATTGAAGGCAACGACCTTACAAATACCATGTCTTATGCAATTATGGACGCCTACTATGATATGAATTTGCCTCAGCCGATTTTGTCGGTTAAACTGCATAAAAATACACCTAAAAAGCTCTATGAGGAAATGGGTAGATTTTTCTTCTCGGCAGGTGTTCTTACCCCGTCGCTTTTTAATGACGATGCTCTTTTTGAAGTTCTTAAAATCAACGGCGTGGACGAATCCGATATCCCCGACTATTCGGTTGCAGGCTGTCAGGAACCACTTATTATGGGTAAGGATAACGGAAACACAACAAACAGTTGGCTGAGTCTGCCTAAAGTTCTGGAAATGGTGCTGACAGGCGGTGTTTCTGCAATTACCGGCGACAAGCTTATGGAGACTGAGGACTATACCCTTGAAAATATCAGAGATGCTTTTTACAAAACTCTTGATAAAGTATGCGATAAAATGACAGAGGCGGCAAACGACGTGTCTTGTGCCCTTTCCGAGCTTAAAGTTCCGTTCCTCAGCTGCTTTATGGGCGGGCTTGAGTACGGTGCGGATATGCGCGACACAAAGGTTCAGGGTACAAAATACAACGGCAGCGGCTGTCTTGTTCACGGTCTTACTGTTCTTGCGGATTCCTTTATCGCTATTGACGAGTTTGTTAAAAAATACCCCAATGGCAAGGAATTGCTTATAGCTGCACTAAAGAGCAATTTTGAAGGCCATGAGGATTTAAGAGAATTTCTTCTTTCCTGCCCTAAATTCGGCAATAATATTGAGGTAGTGGACAACGAAGCACGTGAAATTGCAATTAAGGTTTCAAAGATGCTCCGTTCAAAGAAAAACTATCTTGGAAATCCGTTTAGACCCGATTTTTCAAGCCCGTCTACACATCTTACTTACGGCTATTGGGTGGGCGCAACGCCTGACGGAAGATGTAGTCGTGATATGCTTGGCTACGGCGTTGACCCCCTTTACGGCGAGGCTTCAAACGGTCTGGGCTTCAGAATGCTTTCAAATATGAAATTGCCTTTTGAAGAATTTAACGGAGGCTACGCATCACACCTTGGTATTGATCCTAAATACTTCAGGGGTGAGGACTACAGCAAGAAGGGCGTGGAATTCTATCATAATATTGTACAGCCTTTGTTTTTTAATGAAATCTGCGAGAGTGTTTCACCTTTCTATCTCTATGTAAATGTAACAACTCCCGAAACTCTTCGCAAAGTACTTGCAAATCCTGAAAAGTATGCGCCGAGCGGTGTTTACATCATGAGAATTCACGGAACTTTTGTAAACTTTCTTGATTTGTCTCCTGAAATTCAGCAAGATATCATTACACGTCTTGACCTGAACTCAACTTGTTTGAGCTGTTAGGAGGGAAAGCAATGAAAGCAATAGGAATTGATATAGGAACAACCAGTGTATGCGGAGTTGTAATTGATGCGGGAACAGGCAAATTGCTTGCTTCCCGCACCAAAAACAGCGATGCATTTTTGCCGGGCTGTGCCGAATGGGAAAAAATTCAGTCGGTTGAAAAGATTATGTCGGTAGCAACCGAAATTCTTGACGGTTTTATTGACGGGGATATTGCGGTAATTGGGGTTACCGGACAGATGCATGGAATTGTGTACACCGACAAGTCAGGTGATGCAGTGAGTCCTCTTTATATCTGGCAGGATGAAAGGGGAAATTTGCCGTACAAGGACACCACCTATGCAAAGTATTTAAATAGTTTTTCAGGATACGGAAATGTTACCGATTTTTACAATCGCGAAAACGGAATAAGACCTGAAAGTGCGGTAAGCTATTGTACGATACACGATTATTTTGTAATGCGGCTTTGCAAAAATATAAAACCTCTTATGCACGCAAGTGATGCGGCAAGCTTTGGTTGTTACGATTTACAGCAAAATAAGTTCAATTATGATTGTAATGTCGATATAACCGCAAACTACTGTATTGCAGGAGAATACAAAGGTATTCCCGTAAGTGTTGCAATTGGTGACAATCAGGCAAGTGTATTTTCTACACTTGCAGATGAGGAAAATATTTTGTTAAATATAGGTACGGGCAGTCAGGTATCGGTTATATCCGACACCCCTGTTACGGCAGATAACATCGAAACAAGACCATATTTTGAAGGTAAGTATCTTATAGTTGGTTCGGCACTTTGTGGCGGCAGAGCGTATTCACTGCTTAAAAACTTCTACTCTGAAATTTTAGGATATACAACGAGTGTCGATGACGACAAGGTGTATGAAATTATGAGTAAAATGCTTGAAAAAGCTGAGAAAGCCACCTTGAAAGTTGATCCACGTTTCGCAGGAACACGTAAAAACCCTAACGCCTGCGGCAGTATTACCGGAATAACAACAGACAACTTCAATCCGTCACAGCTAACCCTTGGTGTACTTGAGGGTATGGCAACAGAGCTTTTTGATATGTACAATCAAATGAATTCTGAAAAATGCGGAATTGTAGGTTCCGGTAACGGAATTCGCAAGAACGTTGCACTTGTCAGGGTTTTTGAAGAACTGTTCAATTCAAAAATGAAAGTTCCAAAGCACTTGGAGGAAGCGGCTTTTGGTGCGGCGTTGTTCGGACTTGTTTCCTGCGGTGTTTTTGAAAATGCCAAAGACGTGCAGCGGCTTATTGCTTATGAAACATAAAGGTAATATCAATGTACAAGATAAAAGGCAGAGTAAACCGACTGATTTGTGAGGTTGGTACATTACTGAATGAAACTCTGACCGCCGTAACTGATATTGAGATCAGACCGGGCAGGTTGTGCTTTCCTTGCAATATATGCGATATAACGGATAATTTTACAAAATACTCTTGTGGTGAAATATGGTCGACAGAGAATTACGATGATTATGCGTTATTCAGGTTTAAAGTAAATATTCCGTCAGTTGATCAAAATACGGACTGCTACTTAAATATAACAACAAACAAAAGCGGCGGGCACAATATGGTCAGACCGCAAATGCTGTTGTTTGCGGGCAATGAAGTTGTTCAAGGAATTGACACAAATCACGAAAACGTAAAAATTACAGAATTTTCGGGAAAAGGTGCGGTTTGGTTTTATGTTTATGCTTTTAGTGGTCTGGCGAAAAAGACTCCCTATGGTGCGTGGGTTGATATAGACACATCGGACGGGGTCAGGCTTTATGTCAATTTGCAAACGAGAAGAAAGACTCTTTCCAATTTTTACTATAATACAAAAACCCCGTATACATATTTGTGATATAGTCCCCTTAGAGTAGACACTCGAAATAACAAAAATTTCGAGACTACACTAAGGGGACTATTTTATGTCAAAAAAGAGGAATAAGTATTGTGCGGAATTAAAGCTGCAGGCGGTGCAAGACTACCTTGCAGGAA
>JAZREZ010000045.1:0-8811 GCA_045661045.1 Clostridia bacterium | reverse complement strand
GTTTAGATGCAGTTCTCAAATGAATAATTAATAATGAATGATGAATAATTGTGGTCAAAAATCGCTATGCGATTTTTCTTTTATTTCAAATGCGGAGCATTTGTTCCTTAATTTTTCATTATTCATTTTTCACTATTCATTTTTCACTATTCATTGAGTTTGCAAAGCAAACTCCTTACTATGCGGGACAGACGGTTTAGATGCAAACGTTTTTGATGTCAAGTTCATATCAGGTTAGGACTAAAATTAAATATTTATATTTTGCATTGCGATTCCGTGAAACAAAATGCAAATTATAACACTAATTGCATTAGCGACACAAAGCCACCAAAACATTTTCTTAAATTGATGTTTAAAAATAAATTTTACAGTTAGTCCCTCAATAAGCACATTTGAAAGTATAGCAAACACATAACTCATCAACCAATGGGTAGGATGAAATGTTCCTGTGCCAAAAGGAATCATTAAAACCTCACCTACAAAACCACTTAAAGGTATCGCAACAACTCCTAAAATCGTAGACACTAAATTCATAACAGATGCAATCAAAACTGATTTCAAATAGGTTTCTTTTATACAATACTTTACAAATACTATCTCTATTACAAGACCAATTAATATCACATACCAACTTCTCATACCTTCAGCAATATATAAAGATGGCCAAACCATATTAGCACTTGCACAAATAGGTATTAAAAGAAATGATATTAAACATACCAAGCTATACTTTAATTTTTCTCTGTTCATAGTATTTCTCCTTTTCAACATTTTTCGACATCCCTTATATGCGGGACAGATAGTTTAGATGCAGTTCTCAAATGAATAATTAATAATGAATGATGAATAATTGTGGTCAAAAATCGCTATGCGATTTTTCTTTTATTTCAAATGCGGAGCATTTGTCCCTTAATTTTTCATTATTCATTTTTCACTATTCATTGAGTTTGCAAAGCAAACTCCTTACTGCTCTCGTGTCAAGTTAGAAGTTAAAAATTTTTATCAGCCACCTGTGCAACATTGGATACTCGAAGCAACTATATAAATTATTAAACCGATAGCAAAAAAGAAAATTTGTACTCCTTCCAAATGCACCCTTATGTAAAGGGAACCTTTGTTTACCCATTATAACACCCGTCGGAATATTTTTCAAGTAGTGCTTCTAAATAAAAAACAGCCTCACAAGAAGTGAGGCTTAGTTTTTAATTTTCGCTGTAGATTACAGTTACATCGGGGTGAAGCTGAAGAATTGATGCGGGAACTTCGGGTGTAATCGGACCAAAGAAGGATTTTTCAACTATATCCTTTTTGCCTGCACCGTTTGCGATGAGCAACACCTTTTTAGCATTCATAATAGCGCCCATACCCATTGTTATTGCACGGCGGGGAACATCGTCAATCGACTCAAAGAAACGAGCGTTTGCTTCGATTGTAGACGGGTCTAAATCAACGGGATGTGTTTCTTTTGTAAAGAATTCATCCGGCTCGTTAAATCCGATATGTCCGTCAAGACCGATACCCAGAAGCTGAATATCCGTTCCGCCAAGCTTTTCGATGAGAGCATCATACTCCTTGCCCTCCTGAACCAAATCAGCCGCACAACCGTTTGGAACATAGGTTTTATCAATATCAATATTTATTTTCGAGAAGAGATTTTCGTTCATAAAATATCTGTAGCTCTGGTCATTATCGCCCGACAAGCCCTCGTATTCGTCAAGGTTTACGCTTGTCACCTTAGAAAAATCAAGTTCTCCGTTTTCGCAATACTTTGCGAGGTTTGTATATGTGCCGATAGGCGAAGAACCCGTTGCAAGACCTAAAACACAACCAGGCTTTGCCTTTACAACTTCCGCTATAATGTCTGCCGCCTTTTTACTAAGTTCCTCATAAGTTTTTACAGTAATGAAATTCATAATATCTTCCCTCTTTCTTTAAAATTATTTTCTTTTGACAACCGTATCTGTTGCCTTTACAATACAATCAGCAGGATATACCCCACGAAGTGCAGTCAAAGGATATACCGAGGTATTTTTACCGATAACCGTGCCGGGATTTATAACGCAACCGCAACCCACATCAGCACCGTCTGCTAAAATTCCGCCTATTTTGCGAAGTCCTGTTTCGATTTCCTCATCAGCGTGAATTACCACCGCTTTTCCGTCGGATTTAAGATTTGAGCAGATTGAACCCGCCCCCATATGTGCCTTATTTCCTAAAACCGAATCGCCTACATAATTATAGTGCGGAGCCTGAACCTTATCAAGTAAAACACAATTTTTAAACTCAGAAGAATTGCCCATTACGCAATTCTCGCCGGTAATTACGCTGCCTCTTATATAAGCGCCCGGTCTTATCTCTGTTCCGCTGCCTATGATTGCAGGAGCTTCAATCGTCGCAGTTGGTGAAATTTTTACATTCTCTCCAACCAACACTCCGGGTTTTAATTCGGTATAACCATCGATACCTTTTTCGATAAGTGCATTTATATAATCCTTTATTTTAGGAAGCATCTCCCAGGGGTATTCTGCGCCATCAAAAAGCTCTTTAAGATAGGGGTTTTGGCAATCGTAAAGTTCCTTTGTCTTTGTAAGCTTATTCAACGCCGTGCCCCCTCTCAATGATAGTGTTTGCGATTTTTTCTGCGTATTCTACGCATTTTTCGTCGCTTTCACTTTCTATCATAACTCTTATAACCGGCTCTGTTCCGCTCTGTCTGAGGAGCGCTCTGCCCTTGCCGTCAATTAACGCTTCAACATCTTTTAAGGAATCCAAAACCTTTTCATCCGAGAGCACTGCAGCCTTATCCTTAACCCTTATATTCTTCATATACTGCGGATAAAGCTTAACAGGTTCAGCAAGCTTTGCAAGTGACATCTTACTGTCGCAAACCTCTTCTGCAATCATAATCGCAGTAAGCAAACCATCACCCGTTGTCGCATATTTCTTAAGAATTATATGTCCCGATTGCTCACCACCCAGCGAATAATCGTTTTTCTGCATACATTCATATACAAATCTGTCGCCGACGGTTGTCTGTGCACACTTAATTCCCGCATCCTTGAGGCTGTTCACAAAACCGCTGTTTGACATAATTGTTGCAACAACTGTATCACCGTTGAGCATATCTCTTGCTTTAAGTCTTTTTGCAAGAATATACATCATAGCGTCACCGTCTACAATGTTTCCATTTTCGTCAACTGCAATACAACGGTCACAGTCGCCGTCAAAAGCAAAACCGATATCTAAGTGGTTTTCTTTTACAAGCTGGCACAACTTTTCCATATGGGTTGAACCGCATCCGTTATTTACATTAAGTCCGTCGGGCTTGTCGCCTATAATGGTAGTCTGTGCGCCAAGTGCATCAAATATAGATTTTGCAATCATCCACGAAGCACCGTTTGCACAGTCAAGACCTATACGCAAATTCTTGTAGGAGTGTGCCGCAAGAGAAATCAAATATCCGACATAACGGTTTCTGCCCGCTACATAGTCAACTATACAACCGATACGCTCCTTGCTTGCAAGCGGCAAATCTGTTCCTGTTACGCCCAGAGCCTTGAGGTTTCCGTCAATGTATGCTTCAATAAGCGCAGTAGTTGCATCGTCAAGCTTTTCGCCGTGTCTGTCTATAACCTTAATTCCGTTATCATAAAACGGATTATGTGATGCAGTAATCATAATACCGCAATCAAATTCGTCCTGTCTTGTTACATACGAAACGCTTGGCGTCGTTGTAACATGAAGCATATGCGCATCTGCACCCGATGCAGTAATACCTGCAACAATTGAATATTCAAGCATATAGCTTGAACGCCTTGTATCCTTACCTATAACTATGCGGGGGCGATAGCCCGGCTTTTTGCATCCCGAAAGTTCTGATGAATAATACCATCCCAAAAATCTTCCGACCTTATACGCATGCATAGATGTAAGGGTCACATTAGCCTCACCTCGAAAGCCGTCTGTACCAAAATATTTGTTACCCGACTCTGCAGGCTTTAAGCTGTCAATGGATATTTTATCCTTTAAAAGCTCATCTGTTGATATATCAAACAATTCACAAATCTGCAGTATTTTATCAACCTGCGGAAGAGCCTGATCCATCTCCCACTTTGAGATTGATTGTCTTGAAACCGACATAATTTCTGCAAGTCTTTCCTGCGAAATATCCGCCGCTGTTCTCAACTTGCAAATCTTTTCACCGATTGTCATAAATTTTGCCACCTTTCAGCACACAATAATTATATTTTATAACATACTGTCATAATACCAAAATAAACACAAAAAATCTATCAACTTTGGTTTGAACTTTTCGCAACCAAAAGTTGACAAAAACTCTGTTTTCGTGTCATTCAACCTTGCTTTTCAGCAATGCCACAATATTTATTGTAAACAAAAGTTGTCCAAATAGTGCAAAAAATATAGCAGTCATAAAGACCGCTATATTTTTTATTTAAACATTAAACTTATCGTGGATTACCTGAACTGCTCTTTCGGCATTTTTAGCATTGATAAGAACAGAAACCTTAATCTCAGAGGTTGAAATCATATGGATATTGATGTCCGATGCAAAAAGTGCCTCAAACATATTAGCCGCAACACCCGGATTGTTTGCCATACCTGCACCTACGATTGAAATCTTGCTCAAATCGTCACGGCAGCTAACCTCCTGATAGTTGAGGATTTCTTTAAGTTCCTCAAGCACCTGAACAGTTTTCTCCATATGGTTCTTAGTAACTGTGAATGCAATATCCTTCTTGTCATCTCTGCCGATTGACTGAAGAATCATATCAACATTTACGCCTTCCTTTGCAAGAGCCGAGAATATTCTGAAAGCTACGCCTGGAGTATCATCAACTCCTACTACTGCAATTCTTGCAACATCATTATCGCGGGCTACACCCCTGATTAACATTTTTTCCAAAGTAGTTACCTCCTTAACAACAGTTCCATCAATCTTTTCAAAGCTTGATTTTACCTCAAGCTTAACATTATACTTTTTAGCCATCTCAACCGAGCGGTTGTGAAGAACATTTGCGCCAAGACTTGCAAGTTCAAGCATCTCATCATATGTGATTTCCTGAAGCTTTTTAGCATCCTTAACAATTCTGGGGTCTGCGGTATATACACCGTCAACATCTGTGTATATCTCGCACTTGTCAGCTTTAAGAGCCGCCGCGATTGCAACTGCAGATGTGTCGCTTCCGCCTCTTCCGAGTGTTGTTATGTCACCGTATTTGTTAACTCCCTGAAATCCTGCGACAATAACAATGTTCTTGCGGTCAAGCTCTGCCGCAATACGCTCTGTATCAATTCTGTCAATTCTCGCATTGCTTGCTACTGCATTGGTCTGAAAACCTGCCTGCCAGCCCGTAAGCGAAATTACGGGGTGATGTAATTTCTCAATAGCCATCGCCAAGAGTGCTACTGAAATCTGCTCACCGCTTGCCAGAAGCATATCCATCTCACGCTTTGAGGCGCCGGGATTTATTTCTGCCGCCTTTTCAATCAAATCGTCTGTTGTGTCGCCCTGAGCTGATACAACAACCACTACCTGATTGCCATCTCTTGCAGTTTCGACTACACGGCTTGCAACATTATTAACCTTTTCAGCGTTAGCCACAGAACTTCCGCCAAATTTTTGTACAATAAGTGCCAATTTATTTCCCTCCATTTTCTATTTAAAGACTTCTGCACCCTTGTTGTCTGCCGACAACATATGCAGATGCCATTTATACATTTTTTTATTTAAAAACTTATTCATTTTATACTCAAAATCCGCATTTTCGCTATTTATAATAGCAATGACGGTAGGTCCCGCTCCGCTTAAATATACACCGAGCGCCCCTTGTCTGTACGACTCCGAAAACAAGTCGTCAATATGCGGGATTAACTTTTTGCGGTATTGCTGATGAAGTCTGTCCCCCACCGCAAGACGAATATTTTCGTATTTGCCCGTCATTATACTTGTCATAAGCAAGGTGCTTCTTCCGTTATTATATACTGCATCCTTTAAAGATACACGCTTTGGAAGCACGCTTCTTGCCTTTCTGGTAGAAAGCGGAAAATCAGGAACAAATGCCGCAAATTTCAAATCATCATTTACATCGGTTTTAACATATTTGACAGCCGCTCCGCAAGGTACGCTGACCGTAAGTCCGCCAAGTATTGCGGGAGCAACATTATCAGGATGCCCCTCAAGCTCGGTTGCCATGCTTAAAATCTCGTCCTTAGAAAGCTTGCCTCCCGACAATTCGTTAGCCGCAATAAGACCGCCTACAATCCCTGCACTGCTGCTTCCAAGTCCCCTTGTTACCATTATATTGTTGTTAAGTATAATGTGCAAACCCTTTGGGGTATATGAAACCTTATCAAACACCGCTTTCATCGAGCGGTACACAAGATTTCTCTCGTCGGTTGCAAGAAATTCCTTTGTATCATCAAGAATTTCTATATCAAGTCCTGACTCCGTTTCCTCAACCGATACATAATTATAAAGCGTAAGCGCAACTCCCAAGCTGTCAAAACCCGCCCCGATATTTGCGCTCGTTGCGGGGATTTTAACCTTTACCATTACTCTGTCACCAGCCTTATAAAGCCGAGTATCTCGGCACTTAAAAGCTCTTTTTTCTTAAATTCTTCAAATTCGTTATATGTCATACAGGGTGTAAAGATTGCAAACTCATTTTTATACTTGTCCTCATTGAGTGTCACAACATCAAAGCCATCCTTATGGAATGCATCGGGACTGATACCCGACACTCTTACATAGTATCTGAATACTTGCTCATCTGCATTCTTTAAGTAGCCTGCTTTACCCTCTGACCAGCCGAGCATAATGTGGCTGTCTTTATGCTTTACTATCTCAATAACATCGGATACAACCGCACTGGCTGTCGGAAGAGAACCTGCGCCTCTGCCGTAGAACATAACATCGCCAAGTCCATCGCCCTTTACTAAAATGCCGTTGAACACATCGTCAATTCCCGCAAGAGGATGTTCTTTTTTAAGGATAACGGGGCATACTCTTGCATAGACACCGTCTTCTGCTTTCTTAGCCATACCAACCAATTTGATTGCTCCGCCAAAAGCCTCGGCATACGCCACATCCTCAAGTGTAATTTTGGTTATACCCTGAGTATCTATATCCTCACTGTTTACATATCTGCCAAAGGCAAGTGATGCAAGAATTGCAATTTTACGGCAGGTATCAAAACCTTCTACATCTGCAGTTGGGTCTTTTTCGGCATAGCCCTTTTCCTGAGCACCCTTTAAAGCAACCTCAAAGGTAGCACCCTCTTTTATCATCTGGGTTAAAATATAGTTGGTTGTGCCGTTTAATATACCTATAATGTCGGTAAGCTCATTTGAAACAAGGCTTGAATATAAAGGACGGATAATCGGAATACCACCGCCAACACTTGCTTCAAACAAGTAACTTACATTATTATCCTCTGCAATTTTCAAAAGCTCTGTGCCGTGCTTTGCAACAAGCTCTTTATTGGAAGATACCACATGCTTACCCGAGAGCAACAATCTTTTTGTAAAGTCATATGCAGGATTTGTACCTCCCATAACTTCTACTACCACGCCGATTTCGGGGTCATTTAAAATATCCTCGAAATTTTTGGTAAAGCAATCAAACTTACTGTCGGGAAAATCACGGAGGTCAAGAATTTTTGTTATTTCAAGTTCCTCCCCACAACGCTTTGCAAGAGAGTCGGGCGAATTTGAGATAATCTCACCCACACCGCTTCCTACTACGCCAAATCCCATAATTGCAATCTTCATCTGTCAATCGTTCCTTTCTAAATTATCGGATTAATCCTCAAATTTATTTATCACTATTCCCGTAACAAGCTTTGGCCAGAAATATGTTGATTTCTG
The DNA here is from genome assembly GCA_045661045.1 of Clostridia bacterium. Lineage (GTDB taxonomy): Bacteria > Bacillota > Clostridia > Monoglobales > Monoglobaceae > UMGS1820. The sequence continues at coordinate 924 of JAZREZ010000045.1, read as the reverse complement.
TGGCATTTTTTCGCCTATGTTTGCTATGTCACGGATTTCCGAAACCTTAGTCGGATTTATCAGAAATGCCGCCTGATACTCGCCATCCTTAACCGCCTTTATCGCATCTGCCGCCTCTCTTACATAAACGAGGTTTTTCTGACTCTTCATATTCTCGTCATCAATGCCCAGATGATTTTCAAGTATCAGCTTATGAAGAATTGTAACATCAAGATGCTTAAATTCTTTCGGACGGTCTGTTATAGCTTCGTCAATATACTTAAAATCTTTAAGCTTTAACAGATAATAATAACTTCCGCCTGTATATATAGCAAAAAGCTTTTCATTAACAGTGTTAGAGAGTCTGTCAGTTATAATGCTTGCATAGTCACCCTCGGTAAAATGAATTTTTGAAACCGAAAATTCTTCCGTAAGTGCACCTATGAGTAAATTCTCGTCAAACCTTTCGATGTTCTGGATAAGGCGGTGTGTCGGGAACACAAAAAGCCCGCTGTTTGACATAGACACAAGCATCATCATTATGTAGTCATAATCCTGTGTGCCGACGGTTGTTCCGTCAGCCTCGTGACGCTCTCTTCTGTAATTGAGCGCCGTTTCATAACGGTGATGTCCGTCTGCTATAAAAATCTGCTTATTCTCAAAAAGCTCCCCGATTTTCGAGATAACTTCCTTATCCTTTACAATCCAGATGTTCTGGGTTATATTTTCGTCTGTCATAAATGTAATGTCGGGTTGTCTGTGGCTGTTTGCCTCGATAAGTCTTGCGATAGTTTCCTCGTCATCTAAGTAGAGTGAATATACAGGACTCATATTAGCATTTGTAGTTCTCATAAGGTTAAGTCTGTCAGTCTTTGCCTTTGAAATTGTAAACTCGTGCGGAAGCACAACTTTATCCGCAAATTCTCTGAGTTCCACAAGCGAAAG